>CAUJFR010000467.1 GCA_963169885.1 Bacteroidota bacterium | reverse complement strand
ATGTGGCCGGCTGGCCCGGTGGACGCAACTGGATCGACAGTTCTTCGCTGATGATGCGGATGCGGATTCCCCAACTGATCAATGATGTGGATGAAATGAATGTGAAGGCCAAGGATGACGATGATACGATGATGGGTATTAAGAATGCCCCGAAAATGCCGGGAATGAAAAAGCAGCAGATCAATGCCAATGTGGACTGGTCGCCTTATGTAAAACACTATGAAAGTATTCCGCGGGAAAAACTGGCTTCAGCGGTCAGCAGTTTTTTACTGCAGACAAAATCATCGGTGAGTGAAGAGCTGATCACCCGTTTTTCGGATCAGACCGGAAGGGAGAATTTTATTAAAACGGCTACGATACAGGTGATGAGTACGCCGGAATACCAACTCTGCTAGAGAAAGTACGAAGTTAGAAGTACGAAGTACGAAACTTACTGCCGTTATTAGTCTTTCTGCTTTGAACATTCGTACCTCGTACCTCGTACTTGTCCTTAAGTTCTTAGTTAATCAGATAAACTTTTTTTAGTATGATCTTCAAACGTAAACAATTCATTCAAATCGGTTCCCTGGCCACCGCTTCACTGATGGTGCCCAAGTTTCTGAAGGCCTTTGAGAGTCCGGCCCGTGTGATGCCCGGCAATAAAGTGGTGGTGGTACTGCAACTGAGCGGGGGGAATGACGGATTGAATACGGTGATTCCTTACCGGAATGACCTGTATTATAAAGCAAGGCCAAGACTGGGAATTCTCCGGGATAAAGCGCTTAGCTTAACCGATGAGACCGGCTTGCACCCGGCCCTAACGGCTTTCAAGGAATTGTATGATGATGGCAGTCTGTCCATTCTGAATAATGTGGGTTATCCCAATCCCGACCGTTCCCACTTCCGGAGTATGGATATCTGGCATACGGCCAGTCAGAGCACGGAGTACTGGAGCCAGGGATGGGTGGGGCGTTACCTGGATGCACAGTGTAAGGGTTGTGATAAACCCACGCAGGCCATTGAACTGGATGATGTCCTGAGTCTTGCCCTTAAGGGAGAAAATATAAAAGGGATCGCCGTAAAGGATCCCCGCCGGTTATATGGCACGGCCAATGAAAAGTTTTTCCGGGAAGTGATGAAGAATCATACGGATGAGGCCGGTGAGCAACCCGTGGACTATCTCTATAAAACTATGGCGGAAACGCTGTCCAGTGCCGATTATATTTTTCAGCAAAGCCGTCTTCACCCCAGCAATGCCGACTATCCGAAGACCGACCTTGGCAACAGCCTGAAGACGATTGCTTCCCTGATTTTTTCAGAAATCAATACCAAGGTGTACTATGTTTCGTTGGGTAGTTTTGATACGCATATCAACCAGGAAGCGCAGCAACAGCGGTTGTTTACGGAAATGAACGATGCGGTTAAGTCTTTTGTAAAAGACCTGAAGGAACAACACCGCTTTGAGGATGTACTGTTGTTTACGTTTTCCGAGTTTGGTCGCCGGGTAGAACAGAATGCCAGCGGCGGAACCGATCATGGTACGGCCAATAATATGTTCCTGGTCAGTGGCGGATTGAAAAAGAAAGGAGTGCTGAATCCAATGCCCGACCTGGCGAACCTGAATGAAGGTGATCTGAAATATAATGTGGACTTTAAGAATGTGTATGCCACGATTCTGAATAAGTGGTTGCAGGCGGATGATGTTGGGATTTTGGGTAGGAAGTATGAGTATCTGGGATTTGTTTAATGAGTGATCGGTAATGAGTAATGAGTAATCAGTAATGAGTAATTTGCGAAGAGTATAAAAGTATAGAACCCTCCGGATATCGGAGGGTTCTATACTTTAGCGCTGTTCAGTCAGCTACTCATTACTGATTACTCATTACTCATTCCTTTTCTTCTTCCCCGTTGCCACCTTATAAAGTATAAATGTCATGGCTGCAAAAAAGCCGACACCCAATGCCATATAACCGCTATGTCCGAAACTGCCGGTCACCCCTTCTTCCAGATTGACCGATTTCATGGCGGATTCAAAGAATACAGTTAGGATAGCCGCAATGACCCCGAACAGGGCGCCTCCGGCCACCAGTCCTGTTGCAAACAGGTTTCCTTTGCGCAGATCCTCCTCTTCTTCCGGCTCTTTATCTTTTTTGGCCTTCCGGTCTGCTACTCCCCGGATAAACCCACCGATAAAAATCGGCAATGTGGTGGACAGGGGAAGGTAGGTGCCCACCGCAAAACTCAATGCTTTTACCCCGCAGAGTTCCAGTACTATGGCAATGAATACACCGATGAGTACAAACTGCCAGTCAAGATTGAAAGACAAAATTCCTTTAATCAAGGTAGCCATCAGGGTGGCTTGTGGTGCGGAATAGGTTTCACCAATAGCATGCTGTACGCCCGTGGCGGCCAGGGCGGCAGAAGGGGTATCTAGAATTTTGACTGTCCAGCCGATCACAATCGAGGATACAATTGCACCGATAAATAAGGCAAGCTGCTGGTACTTGGGCGTGGCCCCAACCAGGTAACCCGTTTTTAAATCCTGTGATGTGGCACCGGCATTAGCAGCTGCCACACAAATCATCCCACCGACCACGAGTGCCATGGGCTCATACAACTTTCCACTCCAGCCCACCCCGATAAATACCAGGCAGGTGGCCATGATGGTGGCAATGGTCATACCACTGATAGGATTATTGGACGAACCGATTAATCCTACAATACGGGAGGAAACGGTAACAAAGAAAGCGCCGAATATAATGACCAGCACACCCAGTAATAAACGGCTGCCGATATTTTCTCCCGGAATAATGGAGAGCAGGGCCATGATCAGGATCAGTCCAAGGCTTCCGAGGCCTACCACTTTTATACTGAGGTCTTGTTCGGTACGGATCACACTTTTGCCAGCCGATTTATCTTTTACCGCACCAATGCTCTCTTTGAAAGAAGAAACAATGGTTGGGATTGTTTTAATCAGGGTGATAAAACCACCTGCCGCAACAGCCCCTGCGCCGATCTGACGGATATAGGCTCTGTACAGCGCTTCCGCTGAATCCGAAAATGTATGCGAGGCTGCATCCCATCCGAATTTGGCCGGATTCAACCCGAGTTTGGTTAGCTGTGCAAAAGTGGCATCTCCGGGTACCAGCGTAGCCAGCAATGGAATCAGTACAAAAGAACTGAGCACACCACCGGCAACCAGGATACCGGATATTTTAGGTCCGATGATATAACCCACGCCGAGGTATTCGGGGGTGATTTCACCACTGATTTTTGCGGAGGGCAGGTATTTGTTTTTAAGGTGAGTGGCATAAACCGGTACTTCTGCAATTACATGAAATACTTTCTGCAGGAAGGCATAGACTATGGCTACGCCCATTCCCATAAAGGCGGTCTTGGCCAGGTCACCTCCTTTTTCACCAGCCTTCAAAACAGAGGCACAGGCGGTCCCTTCCGGATAGGGCAGGGTTTCATGCTCTTTAACGATTAACGAACGACGCAACGGGATCATCATTAAGGTTCCCAGCATACCGCCCAAAATAGCCAGGGTCATGATGGTGAGGTAATTAAAATAACTGCTGCTGTCCGGTGAACTGAGAAAGAGAAAGCCGGGTAAGGTAAACACCACTCCCGCTGCAATACTCTCCCCGGCACTACCTGTTGTCTGGATAATATTATTCTCAAGAATGGTGGTCTTCAGAAATAATTTACCCAATGCAATGGATAATACGGCAATGGGAATGGAGGCGGAGACAGTAAGACCGGCTTTAAGGGCGAGGTAAACGGTTGCCGCACCGAATATGATCCCGAAGATAGAACCAGTGATCACAGATTTGATGGTGAACTCGGCCATCCTTGCTTCCGGTGGAACAAAGGGGCGGAATATTTTTTGCTGTTCAGACATATGCAGTAGAGGTTTATAGATGGAAGATACTTGCTGTTGGTGATAACACCAACAGCGGACTGATCACTGTTGGTGATAACACCAACAGTGGACTCGTGTCTGTTGGTGATAACTCCAACAGCGTACTGGCCGTTGGTGAA
>CAUJFR010000466.1 GCA_963169885.1 Bacteroidota bacterium | reverse complement strand
GGGGATAACAGGCTGATCTCCCCCAAGAGCTCATATCGACGGGGAGGTTTGGCACCTCGATGTCGGTTCGTCACATCCTGGGGCTGGAGAAGGTCCCAAGGGTTCGGCTGTTCGCCGATTAAAGTGGCACGTGAACTGGGTTCAGAACGTCGCAAGACAGTTCGGTCCCTATCTGTGGTGGGCGCAAGTAAATTGAGAGGACATGACCTTAGTACGAGAGGACCGGGTCGTACGTACCGCTGGTGTATCAGTTGTGCCGCCAGGTGCAATGCTGAGTAGCTATGTACGGACAGGATAAACGCTGAAAGCATCTAAGCGTGAAACCTTCCTCAAGATGAGTTTACTTTTAAGGGCCGTCAGAGACTATGACGTTGATAGGCTACAGGTGTAAAGGTGGTAACATCAAAGCCGAGTAGTACTAATTGCCCGTACGCTTTAATTTTTTTTCTTTCTTTATAACCTTTACTGGTGAAAAGGAAGTAGATACTCTCTAACATTTTCCAATATGACATTATTAATGTTGTACGGTTAATAAGTTAATAGGTTGAAAAGGACGCCCTGTCAACCAGATACTTATAAACTTGTCAACTCAATGACTTATGGTGGTTTTGCCGAGGGTGTTCACCTCTTCCCATACCGAACAGAGAAGTTAAGTCCCTCATGGCCGATGGTACTGCACAACAATGCGGGAGAGTAGGTAACTGCCATATTTATTAAAAAAGCCTTTCAGCAATGAGAGGCTTTTTTTATGCCCCAACCTCAAGTACGAAGTTAGAAGTACGAAGTACGAAACTGACAGATCGAATCGAACTATAGGATTCGTACCTCGTACCTCGTACTTCGTACTTACTTCTTTGTGTTTTCCCCTGCTTTTTACAATCTTTGTCCTTCATGACCCCCAAAGAACGCATCATCCTCTTTCTCCTGGCTGCGGTGAACTTCACCCATATCCTCGATTTCATGATCATGATGCCCCTGGGCAACTACCTGATACCCCATTTTAATATTACCCCCCGTCAGTTCAGCTTCCTCCTTGCCTCTTACCCGATAAGTTCCTTTATCTCCGGTCTGTCCATGGCTTTCCTGGCCGATAACTTTGAACGGAAAAAACTACTGCTGTTTACCTATGCCGGTTTTATAGTCGGTACTGCAGCCTGCGGTTTGGCTCAGTCTTATGAAATGTTGCTGAGCTCCCGTATCGTGGCAGGTATTTTCGGGGGGATTATCGGCGGCCAGGTTCTGTCTATGATAGCTGACCTCTTTACCTACGAACGTCGAGGCACGGCCATGGGAGCCGTCATGAGCGCCTTTGCCGTGGCTTCCTCTGCTGGTGTTACCTTTTCCCTCTACCTGGTGGATATTTTTAAAGACGACTGGCACGTACCCTTTCTTTTTGTAGTACTGGTGGCCCTGATCATCTGGCCGCTTTGTTTCATCTATCTGCCGGTACTTAAAGATCACCTGGGCACACGGGAATCCATCCTGGTGAAAGGCCGCCAACTGCTGAATACCCTGACGAATAAATACACCGGTCTGGCCCTCCTTTTCTCCGGGATCATGATGATGGGGCACTTTCTTATTATTCCTTTTATAAATCCCTATATGGAATTCAATAAGGGCTATCCAAGGTCCGTAACCCCGCTGATTTATCTCGTCGGGGGGGGCGCCTCGCTGATTTCGGCGATCTTACTTGGAAGACTATCGGACAAAGTAGGAAAACTGAAAGTGTTTCTCTGGTGCGTGCCACTCTCCTTCATTATGGTCATCCTGATCACGAATATGCCCTCACTTCCTTTTGCCCTCGTCCTGAGCTTTTTCGCCATCTGGTTTGCCCTGGCTACCGGCAGAGCCGTGACTTCCCAAACTATGGTGAGCAGTGTAACAGGATCGGCAGGAAGAGGGAGTTTCATGAGTCTGAACAGCAGTATCCAGCACCTGGGTACCGGTGTGGCAGCACTTGTGTCAGGGTTTATTGTAAAAACAAATGCCAACCGGCAGCTACTCCATTATGAATGGGTGGGCTATCTCTCAGTGGCCGTTTTGTTCATTGCGCTCTTACTCGGTTATTACCTCTTCAGACATTCGGACACCAATAAACGAACTTCCTTATAAAACCCGGTATACCGGATAGCGCATATGCACCGGTTCAAACCAGGGCGATTGCTGGTAAACAAAATTTAATTGCGCCCGCCCATCTTTGGCAAATGCGGTATCGGTGGCTTTACGCTGATCCATTTTTATCTGCAGCTCTTTATTATTCCGGAGATAATCCGCGGCAATATCTTCAAACGCGTATCCGGAATAGCCTTCTTTCTGTCCAAGGATGGCATCAAAGAAATTCCAGGCAAAATAGGAGTCTTCCGCGCCTGGCTCCAATGTTTCTATTAAGAAACGGTTGGCCACCTGGTTCATGGGTATATACCAGTCACCCTTACGAAAAGCCATCTTTTGGATTGTAGTCGTTGTTTTTACTTCTGTATTCAGGTGATGCATTTCATATTGACGCGCCGATGATTTATAATCACTGATCTTATACACTTCCACTTCGATCACCGTATCTTTTTTCAACGGCATCATCTGTACTTTATTTAGTTGTAATAACTCGGCTACTTTCCACCAACCCTGGGGAAGAATATACGCTTTGGGCTTTTTCACAAACGTAACCGGTTTAAAAAAATTAAAGATCTTCACGGTTTGCTCAAAGGGCTTTGACCGATCATAAAACAGCCGGGGAAAACCGGATACTTCACTGGGTTTTTGCCCGGATTGATATCCTTTATACAATACTTCCTTGAATACAGATCTGTCCAGCGACCAGGCAATGGGAAACTGTTCCTGGTTCTTCATCGTTTCTTTGGTCTGTGCCCGTAGCTGTCTGATTCTTTCACTATTCGCCGCTGTAAATTCTATAAAAGATTGCATCAGGGCATAAGTCGACTTCACGCGTTGATCATACGGTTTCAGCATATGGGTTTCCGGTACAAAACTGAAGGTATTCCATAGCGCGGCATAACCACTCGCGTAACGCGGACTGTCCCAATACTCACTCCAGCCATTCTCCGGTTTATCACCCCTGGCATTCACATAGGGCACCAGATCAAATCCTTTTTGTTTCATTAACCCATAGAGCGCCGGCTCAAATTCCTTGCTGATATAGTCGCCCATTACCCCGCCGAGTTTACTGCTCTGCGTGGTGAGCAGGGTCATGATATGCTGGTAATCGGCCCCGTCACTCACGTGATTATCGACAAATACATCCGGATCCGTCAGCTGAAAGATTTGGGCAAATGAACGGGCTTCTTTCGAATCACTTTTAATTGCATCCCGGTTCAGATCCAGGTTCTGCGAATTGCCACGGAAACCGAACTCTACCGGTCCGTTCTGATCCACCCGGTAATTCGCACTGCGGTTCAGACAGCCCCCGATATTATAAACAGGGATAAAAGCCAGCACTATATTATCCGGAATCTTGTATTTACCGGTTACAATATCACGGGCGAGCAACATACTGGCATCAATCCCATCCGGTTCTCCAGGATGAATGCCGTTATTGATCAGGATAATACGTTTATTCTTCTTCCGGATCTGTTCAAAATTATAATCCCCGTTATTCGCAACCACTACAAGGTGCAGCGGATAACCCGCATCTGAAGGACCCATGGTGAGCATCTTCACTTTGCCTGATTTTTCATCCAGCTTCTTCCACCAGTCAATGATTTCTGCATAGGGAGGCGTTTGTGTACCACCGGATTGTTCAAAACGCGTGGGGATGTTTTGGGCTACGGCAGAGACTAAAATTTGGAGCAGCAATGCTGTAACTATGAATTGTTTCTTCATATATAAAATACAATGAGGTGAAAAGAATTGAAGTTGTAATGAATGTCCCGATGACTAAAGATAATAAAGCCAACGTTGTAATGAAGACCGGCTATTAAATAAAGAAGCACCTTCTGGGGAATTTTAGCCGGGAATCCCGAAGTGTCGGGAGGGAAGAACGGGAAGGAATTGCCGCTTCGCGCCAATGGATTTTGCCACGAAAACACACGAAGGAACACGAAAATAGGAATGTTGCTGCGCAACATTTTAGCCACGGACCTGCCTTTGCCGGCAGGCAGGTTTCACGGATCAACACGGATAAAAATCCGTGCAAATCAGTGCGATCCGTGGCCCTGTATTTTTCGTGCTCTTTTGTGTGTTTTAGTGGCCACCTGTATTTGCCGCAGGCAATGATCCGTGTCTATCCGTGTGATCCGTGGCCCTGTATTTTTCGTGTCCTTATATGTGCTTTCGTGGCCACCTGTATTTGCCGCAGGCAATGATCCGTGTCTATCCGTGTGATCCGTGGCCCTGTATATTTCGTGTTCTTATGTGTGCTTTCGTGGCCAACCCAAAGCCGCAGGCTTTGCTTGCATAGTGGCAAAAAAAAGGCACTCCCTCTCAGGAATG
>CAUJFR010000465.1 GCA_963169885.1 Bacteroidota bacterium | reverse complement strand
GCTCGGTGGTAGTGACATCCAGGAATAAACCACTGCATTGTGTAATCAGTTGTTCCACTTCTTTCAGCTTCTGGGTTTTCCAGTAATGATCCGGCAGTGAACTGATCAGCTGGTATAACAGCACCAGTCCCTTGACAGACTTTTCAGGATGTATAAAGTCAAAGCGGGCACTGATACTGTCCAGCATCGCTGCTACGGCTGCCCCACCCTTTACGCGGTTCCAGGTTGGATCTACTCCATCCAGTAAATCGTTGACCGGCTGGTCTCCCTTCACCATCCTGAAATATTCCCAGGACTCACCTCGGGAAGCAGGCACCCCGAAACCCTGGCTCTTATGCTGACTCCGGCTTTCGGCGGCAATCTCTCCATAACTTTTTCCGAGTAATGGATTGTAACCACCCACATCAACCTTAAACTGATCTTCACGGGTGGTGTTATTCCCCCCGAAATTGAAGGTATTCCACAAAACCCGTTTGGACTGCCAGACGGATACATACTTTAATTGTTCCGGAAAACGGGAAGGATCGGCCGCAGCAGTGAATGCTTCACTGGCCAGGATGGCTGAGCCGGTGTGATGTCCATGACCGCCCTCACCGGTAGTGGGAAAACGGGTCACGATAATATCCGGTTGAAATTTACGGATCACCCACACCACATCTGCGAGTATTTTTTCCTTGTCCCATTTTGAAAATGTTTCTTCCGGACTTTTTGAATACCCGAAATCAAAGGCCCGGGTAAAAAATTGTTCACCCCCATCTGTACGCCTGGCTGCCAGTAATTCCTGTGTTCGCAACAGCCCCAGTTCAATACCCTGTTCCTCACCCACCAGGTTTTGTCCGCCATCCCCTCGGGTCATGGAGAGATAACCGGTACGGTAAAGTTTATCTTTTGACAAATAGGTAATCAACCGGGTATTCTCATCATCCGGGTGGGCGGCCACATATAACACAGCCCCAAGCACTTTCAGTTTCAGTAAGGACTGGTACATCTCAGCTGATGTCCGGTTCTGCGGCGCCTGGGCATTCCCCCCTGTAAACTGGCAGGCCGCTATTAGTACAAAAAGTAATTTCTTCATCCGATAGTATTATTCAGCGAATATATCGGAAAGTACGGAAGCATGGAAGCCTGAATGTCCGGAAGGGGGTAAACCGGGAAGACCGGAAGTGGGGCTATCCGAATGACAATTAATTAAAATACGGGATACAACATAAACTCCATTTAACTAAAAAAACACCGGGAAGAAAGTTTTCCTCCACGGTGCTATTAAAAAAATCGCTTATAAGTGAACCTCCCGGCTGCTGGCTGTTGACTGCTGGCTGTTGGCTGCTGGCTGCTGGCTGCTGGCTGTTGGCTGTTGGCTGTTGGCTGTTGACTACTAACTACTATCTACTAACTACTAACTATTCCTTGTCTCCAATCTTCTTTCCCAGTTTCTCCAGCAACTGCAGTCCCAGTAATCCACTGATGCCACCATTGGCACCATCGCCGCCACCGATCAGTACATCCGGCATGATCTTCACTTTTTCAGCCGCAATGGATTCGATCACTTTCAGTTGGGTGAAATTATCGCCACCCATGGCTTCTACGGATAGTTTATAGGATTCTGCATTGGACTTACCAATGGCCAGGATCTTTTCTGCTTCCGCATTACCTGTAAGGGAAATTTTTTCCGCTTCTGCTTTTGCCAGCCATTCAATTTTCTCCGCATCTGCTTTAGCAAGTAATCTTGTTTTCTCCGCTTCACCACTGGCCAGTAATTTCAACCGGTCTGCTTCCGCATTTGCCTGCAGACGAACACTGTTGGCATCACCGGTCGCTTTCTTTACAGAGGCATCCGCAATACGTTCCGCAATGAGTACACCCTGATCCGCCTTAACGATTTCTTTCTGGATTTCTGCAATGGCTGTTTCCTTCTCCAGGGTCTGCCGGGTTTCCTGCGCCCTCTTCTCGGTTTCATACGTAATCTTCTGTTCTTCGGCCAGCTTACGATCAGTCAGCGTCTTCATCAGGCTTTCGGGTGGCACGATATCACCAATCAGGGTATCCACTCCGTACACGTTATACTGATCCAGCACTTTGCCGATATGTTCTTTCGCAGAAATCTGACGTTCCTTACGGGTTCCCAGAAAGGCGATCACATCACTGTCCTGTGCACTGTTACGGAAATAGTTACCAATGGTAGGTTCCAGTACCTGGCTTACCAGGTTGTTCATATTACCAAACCGCGCAATTACTTTTGGCGCCTCGGTGGTCGGGATATGGATGATCTGCGATACGTCGAGGTTAAACGGGAAACCGTCCTTACTGCGGACCGTGATTGTGGACAGGTTTTTATCCAACTGATGACTTTCACTTCTTGCACTGGCCCAGTTCAGCACCAGGTTGGTAGTGGGTACCATTTCCACTTTCATGATATAGGGATTGATCGGGTATTTACCCGGACCTAACGGTTCGGCCCATACGCCTTTTGTACCCTTCGATACAATATTACCATGCTTAAATTCCACACCGCTCAGGTCCACGCCCTCTGTTCCTACATAGGAAATCACCACTCCGACATGACCAATGGGAATCTCGGTCATTTTCACCATTTCAATCCGGGCAAACCAGGGGTTTAAGAAATAAGAACCGGCCAGGATCACCTGCTCCTGCAAGCCCTTTAATCCATCTTTTTGAAGGAACATATCCGCATCCTGGAATTTGTTATGTCCCTCAACTATCTTTCCCGCAATTTGTCCTTCTTCAAGGGGTTTACCCTCAGCTGTGGTTACAATACCCACGGCATTATCTGGAATCATTGTCATATCAGTCAGTTCCACCTCAAACAGGTAGGTATTGATACGGTAGGATCCCGGTGCAATGATTGAAGTCTGCCGTCCTTTTCGTCCACCATTATGCAGAAATGCCTCTGCATCCTGGAAAGAATCACAATCTACTTTACGTCCGAGGATACGGCCTGTCTCCAGTTCCGCACCGTCCTTTGCCAATACCAGTCCGATCTTACCGGTAGGGATTATAATAAAAGGCTGGAAGGTGATAGAATACTGCCAGATCCATTTCCAGAAATAAACACCCGGAGGCAAGGTCTGTGCCTGGTAACCCGCTTCCCCTTTGGTGGCGATAATACGTCCTTCTGGTAATTCCTGTTGTCCGAAAAGCACGAATTGTTTTGTCACAAGCCCAATACGGTCTTCCGGCACGATGACCAGTCCGAAGAATACGCGGAGAATAAACTTGTAAAAAAGGAATAAGAATAAGGGGATGCCGATAATGAGGCTCCACTTGATGATTTCATGTTTGTCCATGTTGATTATTGATTAAGGGTTGTTGAAATTATCTGATATGCACACAGCAGCCTATGACCTGTGGCAGAAAATGCACACAAGTTTTCGACATGATACAGGTTGTCCCTGAAAGACGACGCCGCCTTTACAAGTTCATCTGTTTAACCTTTTTTCTGATTACTGAAGGGGTGGAGAAGTATTGTAAATCGTGTGCCGTATTTCGGACTCGATAGAAGAGAAGACCGTATGGTCTGATTCGGGGTTCATTTTGCTTGTTTGAAGGAGTAAAATTACAACAAAGTTTAATAATGCACAAAAAAACCGAAACCGCTTCATGCCATGATGATTATCAGGCATATCCGGACTCCCCAAAAAAAACCGGCTTGACCTGCCTAACGGCAATGCCAAACCGGTCCTGTATTCCCTATTCTGTATCCCCTATTCTGTATTCTCTATTCTCTATTCTCTATTCTCTATTCTCTATTCTCTATTCTCTATTCTCTATTCTCTATTCTCTATTCTCTATTCTCTATTCTCTATTCTCTATTCTCTATTCTCTATTCTCTATTCTCT
>CAUJFR010000464.1 GCA_963169885.1 Bacteroidota bacterium | reverse complement strand
CGACTCCCATTCCCACCAACACGATCATGATCATTCCCATTCCCACAGCAAAACCATTGTGGAAGTGGAAAAGGATGTTTTATACGAAAATAATATGCTGGCCCAGCGGAACCGGGGCTATTTTGAAGCCAAGAATATCCTTGCCCTGAATCTGGTGAGTTCACCCGGATCAGGCAAAACTTCGTTACTGGAAAGAACACTCACTGATCTGAAAGAGCTGTTTACCTGCTATGTAATAGAAGGCGATCAGCAAACCTCTCGTGATGCTGACCGGATACATGCCACTGGCACCAAAGTAGCCCAGATCAATACCGGCAAAGGTTGTCACCTCGATGCGCATATGGTCCTGCATGCCGTACAAGGCATGAAGCCCACTGAAAACTCGATTCTCTTCATAGAAAATGTCGGCAACCTGGTTTGTCCGGCCATGTTCGACCTTGGCGAAAAAGAACGGGTTGTGATAATCAGTGTTACTGAAGGGGATGACAAACCCATCAAGTATCCCGACATGTTCCACACTTCCACCCTTTGTATCATTAATAAAACTGATCTGCTGCCATATGTTCCGTTCAGCATGGACAAGTGCAGGGAATATGCACGCCAGGTCAATCCGAATCTGCAGTTTATTGAAATCAGTTGTACCAATGGCGAGGGCTTACCCGCCTGGTACCAATGGCTGAAAGAAAAAGTGCTCGTTCCTGAAAGCGTATAGCGTGATTTTTTTAGTTTTTTTATGAACACCTATCATATCCATATTGGCGGGTTGGTTCAGGGCGTCGGTTTCCGGCCATTTGTTTGCCGGCTGGCCGAACGAATGAATCTGCATGGCTGGGTAAGCAATGGTAACGACGGTGTACATATTGTGATCAATGCCACCGAAGAAACAGCGGAGAGCTTTTATACTTCCCTGCTTTGCTGTCAGCCGGAGAATGCCATTATTCGCACTCATCACGTAGAAAAAATTCATCCGCAGACATTTTCAGAATTCCGCATAAAAGAAAGTGACGCCTCTGCTCACCCTGATCTTTTACTGACTCCGGATATTGCCATATGTGAAAACTGCCGGAAAGAAATAGCTGACCCGGAAAATAAACGGTATCAATACCCCTTCACCACTTGCCTGGATTGCGGCCCACGTTATTCCATCATTACCGGTTTGCCTTATGACCGGCCCAATACCACGATGGCCGAACTTGGAATGTGTCCTTCCTGTGAAAAGGAGTATGCCGATATCCATAATCAGCGGCATTTCAGTCAAACAAATTCCTGTCCGGATTGTGCCATTCCCCTACATCTGTTTGATAACAACGGTGTGGAAATATCGAAAGATCCGGAGAGCATTCTGTTGATTACACTTGAATCGCTGAAGCATGGGCATATTATAGCGGTAAAAGGAATTGGGGGCTATCTCCTGCTCTGTGATGCCACCAAACATTATTCGGTGAGCACTTTACGGGACAGAAAGCATCGGCCGGCCCGTCCATTTGCTGTCATGTATCCATCAGTTGAAAAAGCAGAAGACGATCTGCTTATAACCGTAAAAGAAAAACAGGCTTTATTAAGCAAGCAGGCCCCGATCGTATTATGTGAACTAAAAGAAGAACCTGCCTCTGGTATCTGTACAGAAGCAATTGCCCCCGGACTTGGGAAAATCGGCGCACTCCTACCCTATACCCCGTTGCTTTGCCTGATCATGGAGGGCTGGAATAAACCCCTGGTGGCCACGAGCGGCAACCTGAGTGGCTCGCCGATTATCTATACCGATGAGGATGCCTTATTATGGCTGACAGATTATGCGGATTTCATTATCAGTTTTGAACGGGATATTGTAGCCCCACAGGACGATAGCGTATTGCAGTTTACCAAACACTCGATGCACCCGATCATACTGCGAAGGTCCAGGGGACTGGCTCCCAATTTTTTTCCGGTTACTTTTCTGAACAACCAGCCTGTACTGGCCATGGGCGCAGAATTAAAGAGTGCTTTTGCTCTCAGTGCGGGACATAACCTGTTTGTAAGTCAGTACCTCGGCGACCAGGCCAATTTTGAATCACAGGTCAGTTTTGATTATACCCTATCCCGTCTGCAGCAATTACTCAGATTCAGCCCTGAACGAATTCTGATTGACCGTCACCCCAATTATTTTGTATCGCAAAAAGGAAAGGAACTGGCCGAAGAATGGAATATTCCGGTTACGGCCATTCAACACCATAAAGCGCATTTTTCCGCCGTGCTGGCAGAGAATGACCTGTTAAGCAGCGAAGATAAAATACTGGGTGTTATCTGGGATGGTACCGGTTACGGAGAGGATGAGCAAATATGGGGTGGCGAGTTTTTCCTGTTGCAAGACGGGGAGATGGACCGCTACATGCACCTGGACTATTTCCCCCAATTACTGGGCGATAAAATGAGTAAAGAGCCCCGGGTCAGCGCTGTTTCATTGCTGCGTAATAATGTGGATCAACTGATGCAGATCAAAGACCATTTCACCGCTGCTGAAAGGGAATTTTACCTGAAACTATTGCAGCAAAAACAGGAATTGCTTACCTCCAGTATGGGCCGGTTACTGGATGGCATTGCCGCCATATTAAATATTCAATCCATCAATAGTTATGAAGGTGAAGCTGTAATGAAAATGGAAGCAATTGCCAGATCCTGCAAAACAGAAAGTATGGACTATTATCCGATTGCAGTGAATAAGAACAGGCTGGACTGGTCAGCCATGATTCATGAGCTGCTCAATGAGCTGAAAGAAAATGAAGATATTCCGGTTATTGCCCGGAAAGTATTTGTATCACTGGCCATGTTGATTAAAAATGTGGCAACACGGGCTGGTGTAAAAAAGATCGCATTCAGCGGCGGCGTATTTCAGAATGCATTCCTGGTTGACCTTGTAACAATAATATTACAAAACGACTATCAACTCTGCTTCCACCGGCAACTCAGTCCCAACGACGAATGCATCGGTTTTGGCCAGCTGGCCTATGCCGCGCTGATGGAAAAAAATAAATTTAACTTTTCAAAAGATCAACTATTATTTAATCACAGACAAAAACCAACACATGTGTTTAGCAATCCCGGGTAAATTATTATCCATCACCGGCCAGTTAGATGACACTTTCCGACAGGGCAAAGTATCATTCGGCGGCATTACCAAAGAAGTCAATTTATCCATGGTTCCTGAAGCCCAGGTAGGCGACTATGTGCTCGTGCATGTAGGCGTGGCCATAGGCAAGGTAGATGAGGAAGAAGCCAGGCAGACGTTTGAATATTTGAAGGCAATGGGGGAAGTGGAGGAACTTAAGGACGAAGAAAGTCGGTAGTCGGCAGTCGGTAGTCGGCAGTCAACAGCCCCTTCTAAGAAAAATTATCTAACCCCCAAACCTTAAACGATCAACATTCATGAAATATCTATCCGAATATCGCGATCCTGAGCTGGTGCAGCAATACCTGGAGCAAATCCATCAGGTGACCACCCGGCCGTGGAAGATCATGGAGATCTGCGGCGGACAGACGCATAGTCTCGTGAAAAACGGGATACTGGATATGTTGCCGGATAAGATCACCATGGTGCATGGACCCGGATGTCCGGTCTGTGTTACACCGGTCAGTATCATAGACGAAGCAATCTGGCTATCGAAGCAACCCAATGTGATTATTTGTTCCTTCGGGGATATGTTGAGGGTGCCGGGTTCACACAAAAGTCTGCTGGAAGCGAAAGCCGAAGGCGCCGATGTGCGGATTCTCTATTCACCATTGGAGGCGGTACAGCTGGCCAAACAAAATCCGGACAAAGAAGTGGTCTTTTTTGCTGTAGGTTTTGAAACCACCGCTCCGGCCAATGCGTTGAGTATTGTACATGCCGATAAATCCGGCGTTACTAATTACAGTATACTGGCTTCGCATGTATTGGTTCCTCCGGCTATGGAAGCCATCCTGGGTGATCCGGAAAATCAGATTGATGCCTTTCTGGCTGCCGGGCATGTTTGTACCATTATGGGTACAGAAGAATATTATCCGGTAGTGGAGAAATATAAAACTCCGGTGGTGATTACCGGATTTGAGCCGGTGGACCTTTTGCAGGGAATTTTAATGGCCGTACAGCAACTGGAAAAAGGGGAATACAAGCTGGAGAATCAGTATACCCGGTATGTACAGCGGGAAGGGAACCGGATGGCGATACAAACCATGGAGCAGGTGTTTGAAGTGAGTGACCGGATGTGGCGGGGCATCGGCACTATTCCCCAAAGCGGTTATGAAGTGAATGACCGGTACAAACAGTATAACTCAAGGGTTAAGTTCAGGATCGATATCCCCACCGCGCTGGAAAATCCTTCTTGTATCAGCGGCGATATTATGAAAGGTTTGAAAAAACCCTTCCAGTGTCCGAATTTTGGCACTCATTGCAAACCAGAGCATCCCCTGGGAGCACCCATGGTAAGCAGTGAAGGGGCCTGTGCCGCTTATTATCATTATTCAGATGCAAGGCAGATGGCCTGATCAAAAAAACAACGAGAACCATTTTATGCAACTCTCCTGTCCCATGCCCAAATTTGATTTTGATGTGATAACCCTCGGTCATGGAAGTGGCGGATTGCTTACCCATAAACTGCTGCAAAGCGGCGTCTTTGATATTTTAAAAAATGAGTTGCTGGATCAGCAACACGACGGTGCCAGTTTTGAACTCAATGGTAAAGTGGCCTTTAGTACGGATAGTTATGTGATTACTCCAGCCTTCTTTCCGGGTGGTAATATCGGTGAACTGGCCATCTATGGAACCGTTAACGACCTGGCCATGTGCGGCGCCATTCCCCAATATTTATCCCTGGCCTTTATTATAGAAGAGGGACTTCCCATGACCGAATTCTGGGAAATTCTTTCCAGCATCAAAGAAGCGGCCAAAAAAGCCAATATCCGGATTGTGACTGGCGACACCAAAGTAGTAGAAAAAGGAAAAGGCGATAAAATATTCATCAATACTTCCGGCATCGGGATCATTCATCCGAAAGCCAATATCCATCATAAAAATATCGAAGCCGGTGATAAAGTCATCATCAGTGGAAATATTGCCACCCATGGCATTGCGATCATGAGTGTACGCAAGGGACTGGAATTTGAAACCACGATTGAAAGCGATACAGCTAACCTGAATCATACCATAGAAAAACTGATCGGGCGTTTTGGTAATGATATTAAATTCCTGCGTGACCCCACCCGTGGCGGGGTGGCTTCCGTTTTAAATGAAATCGCTGAACTGACCCAGCTCGGTTTTGAACTCGATCAGAAAGCGATACCGGTGGATGAACAGGTGGAAGGCGCTTGTGAGATGCTGGGGCTGGACCCACTCTATGTAGCCAACGAAGGTTTATTCCTCGCCGTAGTAAAACCGGATATTGCCGATGAATTCCTCTCCCTGTTAAGGAATGATGAAAATGGCACCAACGCCGCCATCATCGGCGAAGCAGGTTCCGAACATCCAGGCAAAGTCCTGCTCAAAAGCCGGATCGGCGGGCGGAGGGTAGTGAATTATCTGACGGGGGAACAGTTGCCGAGAATTTGTTGAGGAAGGTTGAGAGATTGAAAAAGTTGACAGGTTGAAAAGTTGGCAGGTTAATAAGGAAAAAGACACTCACCACTAACCACTCACTACTCACCACTCACTATTCACCTTTTTTTCCGAACTTTCCGTTTCAAATAACCAACATGGAAGTTAAAAACCTCTTCGATCCTGCTGTCAAACAACAAATCATTGACCGGATCAACTGCCTCACTCCTCAATCTCCCCGTCAATGGGGAAAAATGGATGTGTCACAGATGCTGGCCCACCTGCAACAACCGCTGGAAGTAGCTCTCGGCATACGAACCATTAAAGGAAGTTTCTTTATGAATCTGATCCTTCCATTATTCAAGAAAACATTGTGGGATGAAAAACCCTGGAAAAAGGGAATACCAACTGATCCCACTTATATCACCACTGCTGAGCCAAAAGATTTCCACCAGGAAAAAGCAAAGTTGCTGGATCTTATCCACCAGTTCAATGAATCAGCCCTGAGTGATAAAAAACACCCGGTTTTTGGTTTTATGACGAAGGAACAATGGAGTAAATCCGCCTGGAAGCATATTGACCATCATCTGAAACAGTTCGGAGCCTGATATAAGTCATGCCTTAAAGAATACGCTCAGACTACATTTGAGCGGATTTTTTGCTATGAACTCCCTCATCTGGAAAAATATCATCCGCAAGCCTACTTAGTGAAGTAACGACCCGTTACGACAATCCCATTTATTATCCGCGGCCAAAAGCCGCCTAAACGCTTGCAATGAAAACAATCATTGAACCCTTTCGTATTAAATCGGTGGAACCGATCTATTTTACAACGATAGAAGAACGCCGGGAAATTCTGAAAAAAGCCGATTATAATTCCTTTCGCATTAAAGCCAGTGATGTACTGATCGACCTGCTCACCGATAGCGGCACCAGTGCCATGAGCAGCAACCAGTGGGCCGGCATCATGCTGGGTGATGAGTCTTACGCCGGCAGCAACAGTTTTTTCAAATTTGAAGAGTCAGTCCGCAGTATCACCCATCTCAAATATATCATCCCCACTCACCAGGGGAGGGCTTCAGAAAAGATCCTGTTCACGGTACTTGGTGGTAAAGGGAAATATTTTATCAGTAATACCCTTTTTGATACTACCCGGGCAAATATCGAATTTTCCGGTGCTGAGGGTATTGATTGTATCTGTGAGGAAGGCAAACACCCCACTACCCCAGCTCCTTTCAAAGGCAATATGGACATTGCCGCCCTGCGCCGGGCAATTGAAGAAAAAGGAGCGGCGAATATCCCCTTGGTAATGATGACCATTACCAATAACTCCGGAGGTGGTCAGCCGGTGAGTATGCAGAATATCCGGGAGACCCGAAAAGTAT
>CAUJFR010000463.1 GCA_963169885.1 Bacteroidota bacterium | reverse complement strand
TTGGTGATATTGGTAACGATACCGGGTACTTTCATTCCTGGCTTGAGGTCCTCCATTGTACTCACTCCTTCGGCAAAACGGAATTCTTCAATGGGCGAACGTGGATCACGGCCCGGTTTTTCCAGTTCCTTGAGTATATCTTCAATAGTAAACTGTCCGATTTCCGCTGATACAAATTCACGGGCTTTGATCTGCTTGCGCACTTCCGGATTGGTAATCAGTTCCGGCACAGTGCTGTTTGCTTTGGCGGCCATGGCTTCCACCACATGATAACTCTCCGGGTGAACGGCGGAATTATCCAGCGGGTTGGCCGCATTGGGAATGCGCAAGAAGCCCGCACATTGCTCAAAAGCCTTGGGGCCTAACATCGAAACTTTTTTCAGTTCCTCCCTGCTCTTAAAACCGCCGTTCTTGGTACGGTATTCCACCACATTTTTCGCCACGGTGGCACTCAGTCCGGATACATAAGTCAGCAGGTGTTTACTGGCGGTATTTACATCCACGCCTACATAGTTCACACAACTCTCCACTACCTGATCCAATGCTTCTTTCAGTCGGTTCTGGTTTACATCATGCTGGTACTGTCCCACGCCGATACTCTTGGCATCAATTTTTACCAGTTCGCTGAGCGGATCCAGTAAACGACGGCCGATACTGATCGCTCCACGTACGGTCACATCTTCATCCGGAAATTCTTCACGTGCCACTTCACTGGCGGAATAAATGGAAGCACCACTCTCATTTACCATAAAGACAGACACCGGCTTGCCAAAATCAATACCTCGCGCCAATTGTTCTGTTTCTTTGCTGGCCGTTCCGTTTCCATACCCGATCGCTTCTATATCATAGCGTGCCACCAGCTCTTTGATGGTTTGTACAGCCCCGTTCCAGTCATTCTGCGGCGCATGCGGGAAGATGGTGATATATTTCAGAAAAGTACCATGCTCATCCAGGCACACTACTTTACAACCCGTACGGAAGCCGGGGTCAATGGCCATGATCCTTTTTTGCCCAAGTGGGGAAGCGAGTAATAACTGACGCAGATTTTCAGCAAACACCCGGATGGCTTCTTCATCCGCTTTGGTTTTGCTGGCCATGCGGAATTCAGTTTCAATGGAGGATTGTAACAACCGGTTATAAGAATCCTCAATAGCAAGTTCCACCTGTTTGGCGGCCGCACCGGAAGCTTTCAGGAAAACCCTTTTCAATTCCGCGTGGGCATTTTCCTTTTCTATATTTATCGTCATGATCAGGAATCCTTCTTTCTCTCCCCGGCGGATGGCCAGGATACGATGAGAAGGACTCTTGGCTAAGGTCTCTTTAAACTCAAAATAGTCCCGGTATTTCTGTGCTTCGGGATCGTCCTTTTTGGTGGTTAGCACCCGGGAGGAAACAGTAGCTTCTTCTGTAAACAGTTTACGCACCAGGTTACGGGCCTGTTCATTTTCAGCGATCCATTCAGCCATGATATCCCGGGCACCCTGCAGCGCTTCGGTGGTATCTTTTACCTGTTCGTTGATATACTTTGTGGCTTCTTCCTCAGGGTTATGCGGCCCCTGCTGAAACAAAAGCGTGGCCAAGGGTTCAAGTCCTTTCTCAATAGCCACAGAGGCCTTGGTTTTCCGCTTGGGTTTATACGGCAGATAAATATCTTCCAGTTCAGTGGCATTGATACAATCCTCAATCCGTTTTTTCAATTCGGGGGTCAGTTTGCCCACCTCCTCTATCGTCTTCAGCACCGTCTCCTTTCGCTTCTCCAGTTCATTGAAATATTTAATCTGATCGATCACATTGCCAATCACCACTTCATCGAGATTACCGGTGGCTTCTTTCCGGTAACGGGCAATAAAGGGAATGGTGGATCCGTCTGTGTGCAGTTCATAAATACTGCTGATCTGCTTCAGGGTGAGGTTCAGGGTTCCGGCGATCTGTTGACTGTATTTCAGCTCCATAGGTTATCATGTTGGGGGAGCAAATCTAACGGACTACCGAGCAAAAAAAAATTTGTTTTTTATCCACATTTTTTAAAACAAATAGCCGGGAAGACGGGAAGAAAGGAAGTAAATGAATATCAACTTTCTCCACCCCGCAGATCATCCCGGCTACCATAAACAGGCAAAAGTTTATTCCTCTGCCGTGTTTTTCATTTTTGACAATACCGCGTAGGCATTCCGGGTAACCAGTGTCTGTTGATCAAACCCTTCCATTTTTGAGGTTATTTCCATCCGGCCATTTTCTTTCACACCGGGTTCCACTTCCACCATTCTGAACTCGTTCTTACCGGATTGCACAAACACATATTGTTTATTATCAAAACGGACCACGGCCTCTTCCGGCACGGTCAATACATCTGCATTGTTGATATTAATGGTGGCATTCAAAAACATCCCCGGCAGCAGGTTCTTCGGTTGGGTTTCAAAGTGACAATGTACCAGGGCGCCCCGGTTCTCATCCACATTCCGGGTAACCAGGATCACTTCACAATCGTACATGGTGGCCGGATCATCCACGAATGACACTTTCACTTTCTGACCGGGACTCACTTTATTCAGATCCTTTTCAAATACAGTTAATGCCGCATGCATATCATCCGGATTAATTAATTCAAACAAGACATCTGTAGCGGTCACATATTTACCAATATTCACATTGACCTTTGATACAAACCCATTGATCGGGGAATGCACCGAAACACTCCTGGAGATACTG
>CAUJFR010000462.1 GCA_963169885.1 Bacteroidota bacterium | reverse complement strand
ATGGCTACTCCTTCCTCTTTCGGATTCAGGGTGTCATAGATGATCTCCCCAAGTACCTGGTTGGCTTTCTGATTATCCGGATCTGTGCTAAGCACATCATTCAGTGCCGCCAGTTTTTCAGTGAAATTATCTGTCAGACCTACGGCAAAGTCTATCTTATCATAATTAAAATAGTCACTCTTCGGAAACAATTCCTTACCAATGGCTTTGTATTTTTCAAAACTCTCCAGATCATGTTTACCAAAACTCTGGCTGACCAGGAAACGATATACTCCTTCAAAACCCTCCCCGCTTACTTTCGCATCGGCCAGTCGCTTATAATAAGTCATAGCACCTTCCATATCGTTGGACTTTTCTGCAGTGATACCGGCCAGGATCAGCACATTCGTATCCAGCACTGAATTCAACAGCTTACGGCTCATCAGGATATCGGAATAAACCACCGCCCTTTTCAATTTGGCCAGCGCCGGTGCCCATTTATTGGCACTGTATTCCTGGTAGCCGGCTGTATAGTAATACGAATACAGATTCACATGACTGTTTTGATATACCAGGTCGGAAGTCAGACCCAGTTCAGGCTCCATGCTTTTATACTTGGTATAGGCTTCATCCGCAGTTGCAATCATCTGTTCTGCTTCAGGTGTATTTTTTTTAGCCTCCGTCATGGCATATCCCGCATAGATCGACGCTTTTAACAGGTAAGCTTCGGGTTTGGCAATAAACTTGGCATTGGTCCAGTTTTTTTCCAGTTCCGTTTTTGCTTCCTCAAATTTTGAGATTACCAGCAGGTTCTTGATCTTATCATAATTCTGCGCACTGGCTGCAAAAGCTGTCAGGCTGATCGTTAGTAGAAGGATAAACCTTTTCATTTTATTTGATTGAGTTGTTAACTATTTATTCAATAACACTTTCAGTAGATGAATTTTCGTCCGTTCCGGTTGCGTTTGAATCGTCGTTTCCGGGATTTTCCCCGTCATCAGGGGCCTCTGTAACCGGCTGACCATTATGGGCCTGGTCATCCAGGTTGGTAATGGCGGCAATTTCATCCCCCTCATCCAGGCGAATCAGTTTGACACCCTGTGTGGCACGGCCCTGTTCGCTGATACCGATGACCGGCATACGGATCGTAACCCCGCTCTTACAGGTGATCATGATATCTTCCACATCTGCAACGGCGAGTATCCCTACCAGCGATCCGGTTTTCTCCGTTACATTGATGGTCTTTACTCCTTTTCCACCCCGGTTGGTAAACCGGTATTCATCCACGGCTGTCTTTTTACCGTACCCTTTTTCACTGACTACCAGTACCGTTCTGGATGCATCCGTAAGCGGATTTACACAGATCATGCCCACCACTTCATCCCGTTCGTCGTCCACTTCAATACCGGCCACGCCAATGGCTCCCCTGCCCGTAGGTCTTACTTTTTCTTCTGAGAAACGTATAGCCCTTCCACTCTTCACCGCCATCATAATCTCACTGTTTCCATCCGTCATCCGGGCTTCAAGCAGCTCATCTCCTTCCACAATGGTGATCGCATTGACACCGGTCTGCCTTGGACGGCTGAAATCCAACAACTCCGTTTTCTTGATGATTCCTTTCTTCGTACAGAGTACGATATTATGCGCTTTAACAAATTCTTCGTCTTTCAGGTCCTTCACATCCAGGATCGCCCGCACTTTATCATCCGGGGGTAACTGCACCAGGTTCTGGATCGCCCTGCCCTTACCGGTCTTCTCCCCTTCCGGAATCTCATATACATTCAGCCAGTAACATCTTCCTTTTTCAGTAAAGAAGAGCATGGTATGATGCGTGGAGGCCACAAAAAGGTGTTCAATATAATCCTCATCCCGGGTTTTTCCACCCAGTACACCTCTGCCACCACGACGCTGCGCCCGGTAATCCTCTGCCGGCGTACGCTTGATATAACCCAGGTGGGAAATCGTAATCACCACATCTTCTTCCTTGATCAGGTCCTTGATCTTTACTTCATCATCCAGGTAGGTGATCTCCGTATTCCGGCCATCTCCGAATTTATCTTTGATCTCGAGTAATTCTGTTTTGATCAGGTCAAAACGCATGCCTTCATTGGATAAGAGTTCATTCAGGTGGTTGATAAGCTTCATCAGTTCATCATACTCTTCCTTGATCTTATCCCGCTCCATACCGGTCAGGCGCTGCAGACGAAGTTCCAGGATCGCTTTCGCCTGTATCTCATCCAACCCCCAGCCCGCATTGATCAGGTTGTCTTTGGCCACATCCGGTGTCGGGGAACTCCGGATCAGCGAAATCACTTCATCGAGGTGATCCAGGGCAATCAGGTAACCACGCAGTAAATGGGCTCTTTTCTCCGCTTCTTTGAGTTCAAACTTTGCACGGCGCACCACCACTTCATGGCGGAACTCCACAAACTCGCTGATCAGGTCTTTCAGATTCAGGGTCCTGGGACGACCTTTTACAATCGCCACATTATTGATCCCGTAGGAAGTCTGCAGGTCCGTATGCTTGTACAGCTGGTTGATGATCACATTGGCAATGGCATCCCTTTTCAGGTCCAGCACCACGCGGGTGCCTTCCTTTTCGTTTGATTCATTGTTGACGTGCGCAATGCCGTCAATGATTTTTTCATTCACCAGTTCGCCGATCCGGTTGGTCAGCGCATCCCGGTTCACCTGGTAAGGTACCTGGGAGATCACGATCTGCTCCCGGCCGCTTGGTTTGGTATCCACGGTTACTTTACCACGCAGCACCACCCGTCCGCGGCCATAGTGCATGGCGGATTTCACCCCTTCCATCCCGTAGATAATGCCACCGGTGGGAAAATCCGGGGCCTTCACATGCTGCATCAGCTCATCGATCGTAATCTCACGGTTATCTATAAACGCAATACAGCCGTCGATCACTTCAGAGAGGTTATGCGGCATCATATTTGTCGCCATCCCCACCGCGATCCCGCTCGATCCGTTTACCAGTAACTGGGGAATACGTGTTGGCAATACCGTTGGTTCTCTTTCTGAGTCATCAAAGTTCAGCTGGAAATCCACCGTGTCTTTTTCGATATCATCCAGCATGTGCTCCGCCAGTCTTTCGAGGCGGGCCTCCGTATAACGCATGGCTGCCGGACCGTCTCCATCCTGGTTACCAAAGTTACCCTGGCCATCAATCATGGTATACCGCATACTCCACTCCTGGGCCATACGTACCATGGCATCGTAGACTGAACTATCTCCGTGCGGGTGATACTTACCCAACACTTCCCCCACGATACGGGCGGATTTTTTATAAGGTTTATTGTAATGAATCCCGAGCTCATTCATCGCGAATAATACGCGGCGGTGTACCGGTTTTAATCCGTCCCGTACATCCGGCAGGGCCCTTCCTACGATCACCGACATGGAATAGTCGATGTAGGCGGTTTTCATCTGCTCCTCAATATTCACAGGAATAATCCGGTTATGGTCATTCGTTTCCTGTGGCGTTAAATTCTCTTCCATTTAGTTGTATTTCCGTCGGCTGTTGATGAGTTATTTTTCGTTGTCCCCTCGGTGGAAAAATGCGTTTTCCGGAGGTTTGCAAATTTACTTTTTTACCCTCTTAAAACCTGATGGAGCAGGGTGTTTTTTGGGCTATTTTATCCACCGCTGTGAACAGGATAAACACGTGAAGAAAACCGTGATTTTCATTGGTAAATGACCACTTGTTCCCCGATCCGGACAGACCTGGTTATGCACAAAAAAAGCCTCCGGTGGAGGCTTTTACTATAAAACAGGTTTGAATCTACTTGTTTGGGGTCAGGGGGATGTAAAGACTGAACTGAACCACCCCGTTTTTAAAGTCCGGATTCACGCCATTAGACGGTGTAAAGTCGCCGACCTTACTGAGTCCGGCCGTATACCGGGCACCCAGTCCAAAACCGGCTTTACCACGGTAACCAAAACCGGCAGCCGCTGATAAATCTAACCCTTTGGCAAAATCATCCAGCGTGGTACTTCCAAAGTCATCAGATGCTTTAAAACCAAACTGGGGTCCTGCTTCCAGGTAGAACCCACCCTTCATCAGGTACTGCAGCATTACAGGTAAGGTGATATAAGTAACTTTCCAGGTGGTGTTACCGCCCGAAATACTGTCTAATTTAGCACCCTGGCTTGAAATCATCAGTTCGGGTTGTAATCCGAGAGAAGCGAATTTAAAACGCATATAGAGACCTCCATGGAATCCGACGTAGGCCGATTTTTTTACCTGGTCAAAATTGCCCCCCGAAAAATTACTGATATTGGCGCCGGCTTTAAGACCAAACTGGAATTGCTGTGCGGATACTGTATGCAGGCTTAAGGCCAGTATCGTGAATAATAAAAACTTTTTCATCGCTGTGTTTTGAAAGGTTAGGAAATGGTATTCGGGACAAAGATAATTCCGTTTTTTCCAAAAGCAACTATGATATTTGTTGCCTGAATGGCCATTTAAAAGGTTGATTCGGTTTGTTTGATAAAAACGATCTTCATGAAAACAATTCTTCTTTTTGGCGCCGGTAAATCCGCCACTGTCCTGATTGATTACTTACTCGCCCAGGCTCCGGAAGAAAACTGGCAGGTATTAGTGGTGGATGCTAACCTGGAACTGGCGAAAATGAAGACAGGCGATTCCGTGTACGCCTCTCCCCTTTCCTTTGATATCAACGATAACATGGAACGAGGCCGTTATATCCGGATGGCCGATATCGTGATCTCCCTGCTGCCTCCCCAACTGCATATCGAAGTGGCCCGGGATTGTGTCCGGTTAGAGAAGAACCTCCTGACCGCTTCGTATATGGATCCGGCCATCCGGGAACTCAGTTCGGTTATTGAAGAGAAGAACCTTTTATTTCTGTATGAAATGGGACTTGATCCGGGTATTGACCATATGAGCGCCATGCAGCTGATTGATCAGATACATTCAAAAGGTGGCCAAATCCATTCCTTTAAATCACATTGCGGCGGTTTAGTAGCTCCTGAGTCAGATGATAACCCCTGGCATTACAAGATCAGCTGGAATCCCCGTAATATCGTGCTGGCGGGTAAGGCCGGCGCCCATTACCGGGAGAACGGGGAAGAAAAAATGATCCCCTATCATGCGCTTTTTAATACCACACACCGGGTACAGGTACCCGGTCTGGAATCGCTGGGCTGGTATCCAAACCGGGATTCACTGAGTTATACCACACTATACGGACTGGAAAATACAGCCACTTTTATCCGGACCACCCTCCGCCATCCGGATTTTATGTACGGGTGGAATAATATCATCGAACTGAAACTGACCGACGAAACACCGGCCTATGATACCGATGGAAAAACCCTGCAAGCGGTTTTTAAAGAACATATGGATAAACAGGGCTTCGGTGAATGGCTGAATAATAAACTCACCGAACGCTTCAGTCAGACCAAAGAACTGCTGGAAAAACTGGTGCAGCTTGCCGAAGCAGAAGATGAAAGTGAAGAAATACCGGAATCCTTCCTGGCCGTGGAAAAAGACGGACAACTGGAAGAAGTGAACCTGGATGAAGCCAAAAATAATGCAGCCGAATTTCTCTCCCACAAAATGCACGAAGCCAACCTGACGCTGAAACAGCTTTTTTACCTGGGACTGGATGATGATTCCATGCTGGTGAATAAAGGAAAATGCAGTGCGGCGGATCTATTGCAGTTTGCCCTGGAAAGGAAACTGGTTTTATCCCCGCAGGATAAGGATATGATCGTGATGTTGCACGAGTTTGAATATTCACTGGGAAATCAACAATACGCTGTCAGCAGCGCACTGGTGGTAAAAGGCGAAGACAGCCTTCGTACGGCGATGGCTAAAACGGTCGGGCTTCCATTGGGTATTGCGGCCAAACTGATTTTAAATGGCAGCATCCGGCTGACCGGTCTGCAGATTCCAACATCCGCTTTGATTTACGAACCGGTTCTGGCTGAACTAAAAAAATACGCTGTGGAGTTTACTGAAACGCATCGGGCGTTGAGTGAATAAAAAAAATAAATACCGCTTCAGCTAAAGTGAGTCAGTTTCGAACGTAGCAGGCTGATCCCTTCCGTGGCCGGCTTTTCAATACAGGTTAAAAAGCCGTTGTCTGGTATATAAGGCAACTTTTTATCCAGCACAAAAAGCGGGATACCCTGCCGGGTATAATTCACCAATCCGGCTGCCGGATATACAACCAGCGAAGTACCCACCACTACAAAAAGATCAGCCCGGTTTACGATGTGAACTGCCGGTTCCATCATGGGGACCGGTTCTTCAAACCAAACGATATGGGGACGCAGCTGACTGCCATCCTCTGCTTTATCACCGAGCCGGATATCGCCGGTTACCGGATAAATCAGTTCAGGATCCCGTTCGCTCCGCATTTTAAGGATCTCGCCATGCAGGTGCAGGATATTCGTTGAACCAGCCCGCTCATGCAGGTCATCAATATTCTGTGTAATGATCGTTACGTCAAAGTCTTTCTCCAGTTCCGTCAGCCCGTAATGCGCCGCATTGGGTGTTGCATCCAGTACATTTTTCCGCCGGAAATTATAAAAGTCCAGCACCAGTTGCGGATCTTTCCGCCAGGCGCGTGGAGTCGCCACATCCTCGATATTATACCCTTCCCATAACCCGTCACTGTCCCGGAATGTTTTTAATCCGCTTTCTGCACTGATGCCTGCGCCGGTGAGTATGACGAGTTTCTTTTTTGACATACTCAAATTTACGAAAAACAGTTGTTAGCTGTTAGTTGTTAGCTGTTAGGACCTGCTAAGAAAAGTTTTCAAATGAATCGTGCTGCTGAATTTTTAGAGCAATCACTATTTATATTTTAAAGCAGACAGCCGTTGTCACCCCCTGTCCCGCCAACTGCGGGGAGCGTGTCGAAGGGTGCATAAAAAAAGCATCCTCGTTATCATGGTTCGGCATGCTCACCATGACAAGGGCAACCGTTCTCATCAAGCGTCTGTCAGCCGGTCAGGCAGATGTGTCGAAAGGTGCATAGAATGCCTGAAATGGTTGTCAGCTATTTCTACAGTGCTGCAGTCATTTCAGGCATTTCAATTACAGGCGGCTAAAGAGAAATTCTTTATTGTCTTTGTTCTTTACCTGCAGACTGTCTTTTGTGAGCAGCATTACTGTATAAACTACTGCTGCACTGTCTGTCGCTTTCTCTTTGAACAGGAGCTCACCCGTCTTGCTCCATTCGTAAACACTGCTATCCGTTTTCGCATTGGCGGTGTCAACGATCAGGGCAATACCTTCTTTTTGAAATTCATAATGAATTCCGGCAAAGAGACTGTCTTTTTCTTGTGCCGGAAAACCGGCTTTCCATTTTCCCAACAGTAGTTTTTCTTTTCTCTCAGTGACAGGTTCAATACTTTTTTGCTGACTGAGCAGGTAATAAGCACCCGCTCCGGCTGCTAAGATCAGCAGCCCGATGAAGATTTTTTTCATGGCTATACTTTTTTTAGTGAAAGAGGCTAACAGTGATTGATACCGGA
>CAUJFR010000461.1 GCA_963169885.1 Bacteroidota bacterium | reverse complement strand
AAGTTCCGCGAACAAGTGCCGGAAAATTTCCGCAGCCAGACCGATCCCTTTATCAACAGCATGGTACTGAAAGGCATCCTGGCTGCCAAGGGCAAACAATTAAAGGAAACACCGGATGATAAAGCGCTGGCTGAACTGGTGGAGTATATAAAGGAGAAATTGCCGGAGGCGGATAAGAAAGGATTCTGAGAGAGCAATGAGTAATGAATAATGAGTAATGAGTAATGAGTAAATATTGAAGAGTCTTTAAAGTAGAGCGCCCTCCGAAAATCGGAGGGCGCTCTTTTTATAAGTATAGTTTATTTTTTTAACTGATAACTGTACTTAGGATTGGCTGTTGTCCGAAGCATCGGACTACTAACTACCGACTACTATCTACTAACTAGATTACCAGCTACCACTCGAACCACCACCCCCAAACGATCCGCCTCCGAAGCCGCCGAAACCGCCGCCTCCACTGCTGCTTCCACCGCCTCCAGACCATCCACCACCGGACCATCCGCCACCACCCAAACCTCCCCAGCCACGATAACCACCACGGGACACATAAGTTCCCCCGCCTTTTCCAGATCCAAAGATGATAACCAGTACAATGATGATGAAAATTATTGTCCCAATACCCGGGGTCTTGGAGGATTTTCGCTTCCCATATCCCGCGGGTGCCTGGTAACGCCCTTCTGCGGCTTTTATAAGATCATCCACGCCTTCATCAATACCACGGTAATAATTACCTGCTTTGAAATTGGGCGTGAAGGCATTGTCGATAATACTTTTAGATTGCAGGTCGGTAATGGCACCTTCGAGACCATAACCCATCTGAATAGTCATTTTACGATCCTCTGTGGCGATCAGAATAACAAGTCCATTATTAAAATCTTTATTGCCTACCCCCCATTTACGTCCGAGCTCGATCGCTGCATCCTCAATGGAATAACCATCTGTGGATTTAACCAGCACCACGGCAAACTGATTGGATGTGGAATCGTCGTACTTGACCAATTTATGTTCAAGTGAGGCAATCTGTTCGGCAGTCAGGGTACCTGAATAATCATTCACCAATTTTGCCGGGCTCGGCCGCGTATTGATAATCTTTTCCATCTGTCCGAAAGACAGGATCGAAAAAAGCAAGACAGGTATAAGGAGTAATTTCTTCATGGATGTCATTTGCCGAAAACGATCTGGTCCGGCAGTTCATTTTTATCAGTATCGCTATCGTAAGGAAAATGGGCGGTCAGGGCTTCCCCGATCTGGATTACGCATTCAGCAATTCCTTTGGCATAATCCTGCTTGTTAAACGTGCTGAGCATTTCCTTCACCACATTATTCCAGTAATCCGGTCCGGTCTTTTTATAAATACCTTCATCAGCAAATACCGCCAGCTGATGATCTTTCAGGGCCACATAAACGAGTACGGCGTTCCGGTCATCTGTTTTCTCCATTTGCAGGGAAAAGAATAATTCCGCGGCGCGGTCTATCGCATCCATAAACCGGCAGCGGCTTTCGACGTAGACCCGCACTTCACCACTGGTTCTTTTCTCCGCCTGACGGATCGCTTTTACGATCAGCCGGTTTTCTTCCTCATCAAGGAGCGGTTTGTTTTTTTGCCAGGGAAATAGTTTCAACGGAAGATTTATTAGGAGTTAAAATTTTATTTCGACTGCTTTCTCTGTACCCGCATCAGCCTGGAATCCGGTCTTCTGACTGAATCCCAACAAGCCGGCGACCAGGTTGGAAGGGAAACTGCGGACTTTCTGATTGTACTCTGCCACTGCCGCATTAAAATCGTTACGGGCTATTCTGATTCTGCGTTCGGTACCTTCCAGCTGTGTTTGTAATCCGGCATAGGCATCTGTTCCTTTCAGAGTCGGATAGCGCTCTATCTGGATGATCAGTCGGTTAACTGAACCAGCCACTTCATTCTGCAACTGCTGTTGCTTTTCATAATTCGCCCCGCTGAGTTCAGTTACAGTAAGGCCGGCAGCTGCTTTAGCCCTGGCTTCCGTAATTTTTTCGAGCGTTCCCTGTTCAAAGTCAGATACTCCTTTCACCACATTTACGAGGTTGGGGATCAGGTCCAGCCGGCGCTGATAGGTGCTTTGCACCTCGGCCCATTGCTGCCCTACCTTCTCCTCTTTATTCACAAAGGAATTATAAGAAGAGGAAATCCAGATCAGTAAAATGACCAGGATCCCTCCACCTATAAATAAACCGGTATATTTCTTTTGCATGAGTAACCCCGATTAGAATTTAACCTTGGGTGCTTTTTCAGCGCCTTCATCGGCTTTGAAACCTTCTTTCGCACTGAAACCAAACATACCCGCCAGCAGGTTCATCGGGAATGAACGCACTTTAACATTGTAGGTATTGATCGCGTCGTTAAACACTTTACGTGAATTACGTACATCGTTCTCGATGCCTTCCAGTTGTCCCTGTAACTTGGTAAAGTTCTGGTTGGCTTTGAGGTCGGGATAATTTTCCACCACGGCCAGTAAGCGGCTGAGGGCTCCGGTCATTTGACCTTGTGCCTGCTGGAATTTGGCAATATTCTCCGGTGTCAGCTGATCAGCCGTGAAATTAACGGAAGTAGCTTTCGCCCTGGCTTCTACCAGTCCGGTCAGGGTTTCCTTTTCAAAGTTGGCGGCCCCTTTTACGGTGTTCACCAGGTTATCGACCAGGTCACCTCTTTTCTGGTATTCTGTATTTACGTTATTCCAGGCTTTTTTAACGCTCTCGTCCTGTTTGATGACGCCGTTGTAACCATTGCATCCCCATACACCGAGTATGAGAAACAGGCCAAGAACAACTAATAAAGCGACATTACGGGTTCCTTTCATTTTACTGAGTTTTTGATTTGATACTAAAATTAGTGCTTTTGGTAATTACTGGGAATGAATTTCGGTGAGAACAACCTGAATACCGGTAAAAGCCCTGCAGGCGGCGCTAAATCAGTTAGTAGTCGGGAGTTAGTAGTCGGGAGCCAACAGCCCAGATTAAGAAGTTGTGGTTGAATCTGTTTTCTATAGGATATTCAAAAAAAGAACCTTCCCATCCCTGGAAAGGTTCAATATTATCTTACTATCCCCGCTTTGAGGACTACTATCTACTATCTGCGAACTACTAACTAGCCCTGTACAGCAGCAATTCCAGGCAACACTTTCCCTTCAAAGTACTCCAGCATCGCCCCGCCACCGGTGGAAACATAGCTGACTTTGTCGGTAAAGCCAAACTGGTTGACTGCAGAAACGGAATCGCCGCCTCCAACCAGGGAGAAGGAACCGTTCTGTGTGGCCTCTGCAATCGCAACGGCAACGGCCTTGGTACCTTTCTGGAATTTTTCCATTTCAAAAACACCCATCGGACCGTTCCAGAGAATGGTGCGGGATTTGCGGATTACTTCGGCGAAAATGCCTTCAGCTTTTGGTCCGATATCCAGTCCCATCCAGCCGTCAGGAATAGCGTCACTGGGACAAACTTGTGTATTGGCATTGGCATCAAACTTATCGGCAATCACGGAATCTTCGGGCAGGTGGATGCTTACGTTGCGCTGTTTGGCTTTCTCCAGGATTTCAAGGGCCGTTTGCAAACGATCTTCTTCGCAAAGTGAGTTACCTATTTTTCCGCCACGGGCTTTCATAAAGGTATAAGCCATACCGCCGCCGATGATGATATCGGTGGCCCTTTCGAGCAGGTTCTCGATGATTAATATTTTATCGCTCACTTTGGCACCACCGATGATGGCAACAAAGGGTTTTTCTGCCGCATGTAATACTTTCTCGGCGCTGCTTACCTCTCCTTCCATCACATAGCCAAAGAGTCTTTTTTCCGGCTGGAAGAATTTAGCAATCACGGCAGTGGAAGCATGAGCCCGGTGGGCTGTACCAAAGGCATCATTTACCCAAACATCACCCAGGCGGGCCAGTTTACCGGCAAAAGCTTCGTCACCCTTTTCTTCTTCTTTATAAAAACGTAAGTTTTCCAATAACAACACTTCACCGGGGCGGAGCATACCGGTGGTCAGCCAGGCCTGTTCCCCGATGCAGTCATCTGCAAACAAAACGCGTGTCCCGCCCAGCAGGTCACTGAGGTGTTTTATCAGATGCTTTAAAGAATATTTTTCTGTGGGGCCGTCTTTCGGGCGACCCAGGTGGCTCATCAGGATCACACTGCCGCCATCATTCAGTATTTTTTTAATGGTGGGAATGGCCGCCCGCATCCGGGTATCATCCGTAATCTCAAATTTCTCGTTCAGGGGTACATTGAAGTCAACACGAATCAGGGCTTTCTGATTCCGGAAATCATAAGCGGTAAATTTTGACATAGTTGTAATATTAAGTTGAACGAATCAGGTTAATGCGGCTGCATTCTTTGCCGCTCTGCTTCCCGGAAGAGGATATGACCGGCGACGGTGGACATCACTTCATCAGTAACATCCTTGCCCCCTTTCAGGTTTGTGCGGATGGCTTCAATCGTGTATTTCGGTCCGAAGGGAATACCCCACCAGCCGAATAAAAAACTGACCACAGTAAAAGGCCAGGACCGGTATGATCTGCTTTCCCCTTTCCGGATCATATAAACATCAGACGTGCGTTTAAATGTTACGACTCCAAAGGACAAGGTATAGGCAAAAAAAATAAACCGGGACCCATTATCGCCTTCCCCCTGTAATTGACGGGCGGAAAGGCCTTCTATATTCTTAATCTTCATTATATCCAGCACTGAAGGTCCGGGAACAGACATAAAGCAACGCTTCCGCGTTTACTTTATGTCGCTCCGGTATTCCTTCGGATTACTTACTAATCAGTTTTGCAAAGAAGTTAACGGTACGTACGAGCTGGCTTACATAGCTCATTTCGTTATCGTACCAGCTAACGGTTTTCACCAGTTGTTTGTCACCCACGGTCATTACTTTGGTCTGGGTGGCATCAAACAGGGAACCGAAACTGGTGCCGATGATATCACTGCTCACGATTTCATCTTCGGTATAACCGAATGATTCGTTGGCGGCAGCTTTCATGGCGGCATTAATTTCTTCAGTAGTCACGCTCTTATTTAAGATAGTAGTCAGTTCAGTCAGTGAACCAGTGATGGTTGGCACACGCTGGGCGGCACCATCCAGTTTACCTTTCAGTTCGGGGAGTACCAGTCCGATCGCTTTGGCGGCTCCGGTAGAGTTCGGAACGATGTTCGCGGCAGCGGCACGGGCACGGCGCAGGTCACCTTTGGCATGCGGGGCATCCAGGGTGTTCTGGTCGTTAGTGTAGGCGTGAATGGTGGTCATGAAACCGGCAGCGATGCCATATTTTTCATGCAGCACTTTGGCCATTGGCGCCAGGCAGTTGGTGGTACAGGAAGCGCAGGAAATAATAGTTTCGCTGCCGTCCAGGATTTCGTGGTTCACATTAAATACCACTGTTTTTAAATCACCTGTTGCTGGAGCAGAAATTACCACTCTTTTAGCACCTGCTTTGATATGCGCTTCTGCTTTGTCTTTATCGGTAAAGAATCCGGTTGATTCAATTACTACATCAACACCATGCGCACCCCATGGAATTTGAGCTGGGTCACGTTGTGCATATATTTTTACGGTTTCCCCGTTTACTACAATTGAATCATCTGTTGAAGTTACAGTTGCATCAAAACGTCCTTGTGCACTGTCGTATTTTAATAAATGTGCCAATACCGCTGGACTGGTTAAATCGTTGATAGCAACCACATCTATACCTTTCATATTGTAAATCTGACGAAATACCAAGCGACCGATTCTTCCAAAACCGTTAATAGCAACTTTTACTGTACTCATTGATAGCTGTTTTAATTTGATTAATTAGCGTTAGGATGGCAAATTTACAGTTTCTAAAATCAATTTGCGTAATTTGATAAAAAAGTTTGGCAGAAAACAATTTGCCTCTTATTTT
>CAUJFR010000460.1 GCA_963169885.1 Bacteroidota bacterium | reverse complement strand
GACCCGCTTGTATCCGGAAAGATGGCTGCTGCCATGGTAAATGGAGTGGAGAGCAATGGTGTTGGTACATCCATCAAACACTTTGCAGCAAATAACCAGGAAACCAACCGGAATACGGTTAATACCATTCTCAGTGAAAGGACCCTTCGGGAAATCTATCTACGCGGATTCCAGATCACGGTGAAAGAAGCACAGCCCTGGACCGTCATGAGTTCGTATAACCTGATTAATGGAGTGTACGCTTCTGAAGATTACAACCTGTTGACCACCATCCTCCGGAATGAATGGGGATTCAAGGGACTGGTCATGACCGACTGGTTTGGTGGTAAAGATGCCGTGGCTCAAATGAAAGCCGGCAATGACCTGCTGATGCCTGGTACTGCTCAGCAAAAGAAAGCCATCCTGGATGCGGTCAATAATGGTACACTGGATATAAAAATACTCGATCAGAATGCAGAACGGATTGTGCAGTATATCCTGGGATCACCCGCTTACAAAAAATATAATTACAGCAACAAACCCAATCTCACCGAACATGCCCGCCTGGTGCGGAGCGCTGCGGCAGAAGGCATGATCCTGCTGAAAAATGAGGGACAAACCCTGCCCCTGAGCACCCAAACAAAACTGGCTGCATTCGGTAATACGTCGTATAGTTTTATTGCCGGAGGCACCGGCAGCGGGGATGTGAATGAAGCGTATACGATATCGCTGGTACAGGGATTACAGAACAGTGGTTTTTCATTGGAGCGTGATCTGCTTAATGCATACAATACTCACCTTGACAACTATAACAGCCAGCATCCCAAAAAAGATTTTTTTACAGAGATCATGAATCCGACACCGGCTGCACCGGAGTTTACTGGCTATAGCAACCTGCTCACAAAAGAAAGCGAACTTACGGATGCCGCCCTGATTACGATCGGACGGAATGCGGGTGAGTTCAGGGATCGTAAACAGGATAATGATTTTTATTTATCCAACGAAGAAACCAGCCTGATCAAAAAAGTGGCGGCCGCATATCATGCGAAAGGCAAAAAAGTGGTGGTGATCATCAACACAGGTGGTGTGATCGATATTGATTCCTGGAGCGATGAAGTGGATGCCATCCTGCTGACCTGGCAGGGCGGACAGGAGGCCGGTAATGCCGTAGCGGATATCCTGAGTGGCAAAGTGAATCCTTCCGGTAAACTGGCTACCACTATTCCCGTATTATATTCAGATGAGTACTCCTCCAAAAACTTCCCGGGAGTGGAGTTTCCGGAAAAAGCGACTACCGGTATGATGGGCATGAAAGCTATTCCGGCTGAAGTGCGCTATGAGGAAGGTATATATGTAGGCTACCGTTATTTCAATACGTTCAATGTAAAACCAGCCTATCCGTTTGGTTACGGACTCAGTTATACTTCTTTCTCCTATCGTAATCTTAAACTGAGCAGTACCCAAATGAATGGCAAGATCAAGGCCAGCATTACCATTCAGAATACGGGCAAAACAGCAGGCAGAGAAGTGGTTCAATTATATATCACCGCACCCGGTAAGCGCATGAATAAACCAGCCATCGAGTTGAAAGCCTTTGCCAAGACCAGGCTGCTGGCTCCGGGCGAAAAGCAGACCCTGCAATTTGTGCTGACTACGGCCGACCTGGCTTCTTTCGACCCTAAGCTCAGTGCATGGGTAGCTGAATCCGGCGAGTACCAGGTGAAGGCAGGTGCTTCTTCACTCAATATTTTACAAACAGCAAGGTTTACACTTTCCCAAGAGACTATTACAGAAAAATGTAATAAGGTAATGCTACCGGAAGTGCCGGTGCAGGAGTTGATGAGATGAGTCAGAAATCAGGGGAGGAATGTTGTCTTTCCCTGGAATAAGATTCCTCCTTCGTCGGAATCTAAATGGATATGTGTGTAGGTTATCTCTTATCCCTCGCTTCGCTTCGGGATGACAATCATTCTTAGCACATCACTTTACAGCTTGTTTCAATGGATCGCTTCGGGATGAAAAGCTTGCTTAGAAAACTTGTCACCCCGAAGCGAAGCGAGTAATGGAATGGTTCCTAAAAAAACTTGTCACCCCGAAGCGAAGCGAGGGGTGGAAAGGAAGGTTTCGGCAAACAGACTTAGATTCCGACGAAGGAGGAATCTTGTATTCGACCGGAAACAAAATATGATGGCTGATACCAAATTTATTAACTCAGTCAGTGCTTGTCATTTTTCAGCTCTTAACTTTTACCTACATTTACTTTCCAATCTTTCAAATATGAAAAAGTTCCTCCTGCTTGCCGCTGTTTGTATCAGCCAGCTTCTCTCTGCACAAACCACTATCATTCCTCTATACGATCCTGCAACTCCCGTTCCCGGTAGTGAAAGCTGGAACTGGCCGGAGGGATACGCAGCGAAAAATGTATGGCAGACCCCGATTGTATATAATGTTACAAGACCTTCATTATATGTTTATCGTCCTGATGCCGGTAAAGCCAATGGTACAGCCGTAGTAATTTGTCCGGGCGGTGGATTCTATGCTCTCTCCATTGAAAGTGAAGGAAAGATGGTAGCTGCTTCCCTGGTGAAAAAAGGAATTACCTGTTTTGTACTGACTTACCGGCTGGTACATACCACCAGTGCCGATCCGGCTGATGAGATGAACCGCAATATCGGCAACCCGGAATTTGAACAAAAAACACGTGATGTGATTCCATTATCCATTGCGGATGGTAAGGCCGCGATCCGTTATGTACGCAGTCATGCTGCTGAATACAATCTCCTCTCCAACCGTATCGGCATCATGGGCTTTTCAGCCGGGGGCACAGTTGCGGCATCGGCATTGTATAATTACGATGCGACGGACAAACCCAATTTTGCAGCACCGGTCTATCCATTCTTCCCTGTTGCCATGCAGGGTAAATTAGGTACGGATGCACCGCCTTTATTTATTGTGGCGGCCAGCAATGATCAGTTGGGACTGGCCCCGCACAGTGTGGATTTGTACAACAGCTGGATTAAAGCCAATAAATCTGCAGAGCTTCATATGTATGCCGATGGCGGACATGGATTCGGGATGCGCAAACAAAATCTGCCTTCCGATCAGTGGATTGACCGGTTTACCGATTGGCTGGACCAACAGGGAATGATGAAAAGACCGGTCTTTAATCCGGATTTTGCCTTATTTGAGCAACGGGTACATCCCAGCGTAGATGGAAACATTCTACCTTACCGTATACTTTATCCCGAGAATTATGATAAGAATAAAAAATATCCGTTGGTGTTATTCCTGCACGGGGCAGGAGAAAGAGGCAAAGACAATGAAAAGCAATTAATGCATGGGGCCCGTTTATTCCTGAAGGAAGAGAACCGGAAAAATTTTCCGGCGATTGTGATTTTCCCGCAATGTCCGGAAGAATCCTTCTGGGCCTATGCCAATATTGACCGCACTGTTCAGCCCGCTAAGTTTGAACTGGATTATAGCGGACCTGCCAACTGGCCACTGGTGGCGGCCAATGAATTGGTTAAAAAAATGATCAACGATGGAGTGGCGGATCCCACCCGTGTTTATATCACTGGTCTTTCCATGGGAGGCATGGGCACTTTTGAATCGGTGTTCCGTTATCCGGATCTGTATGCGGCGGCCCTGCCGATTTGTGGTGGAGGTGATATGGCGGAGTATGACAAGCGGGTGAAGAAAACCGCGTTCTGGGTATTTCATGGGGCGGCGGATGCGGTGGTGAATGTGAAATTGTCGCAGGAGATGGTGGAGAAGCTGAAAAAATTAAAGGCCGAAGTAAAATATTCGGAGTATCCGGGTGTAAACCACAATAGCTGGGATAATGCGTTTGCGGAGCCGGATTACCTCGGTTGGATGTTCGGGCATCGGAAGAAATAAATGAATTGCCTGCGGCAATGGGGGGCCAGGAATTGATTTGCCTTCGGCAAATGGGTTAGCCACGAATGCACACAAAAAAGCACGAAATAGTGCCGCGTTACGGCTGGGAGCCAA
>CAUJFR010000459.1 GCA_963169885.1 Bacteroidota bacterium | reverse complement strand
CAGGAACCGGTATACTTTCACGAAGCCATCCTGTAACACATCTTCCGCATCGGCCAGCGATTTGGTATAGCGATAACAGACCCCCAGCATCTGCTCCGCAAAGCGGTCATACAGTTCTTTCTGGGCAGCTGGTTTGCCTTTGAGGCAGCTTTTTACCAATTGGTGCTCATCCATGTTTGTGTATACAGTATGACTGACACCGGGTGCTCAGCCTCCGTTGCACGGGAATAAGGAATTTTAAAAAAAGTTTTGTTCCTGAATATAGCGGAGCTGTCGGTTAAATCCGGCCCAAACCTTTGCCGCATCGGGATATTTGTAATACTTAAAAAACAGCTGCCGGGTATCGGTAAGATTGCGGCCAAATGTATAGTAATACACCACCAGGTTCAGGGCGATTTCCTTCCGGAGTCCGTCATCCTGGGCAATATCATCGTCCAGGGGCTGGTAAGTGACTGCTCCCAGTTTTGCGAGGTTTTCCAGTATCGTTGCCTTCTCTGCTTTGGTGCCAGGCAATACCTGTAGTTTACCTGCCCGAAACCGAAGCGTGATACCGCTGACACTCATCGGCCCGTTTCCCGTGGTATCTTCATATCCACAGGCAAAGCAGGTGAAGAAATAACCGTATTGTTCGTGAAAATCGTAAATGAATGACCGGTCTTTGGCAATGATCGTATTTCCGGCAAAGAGTTTAGCTACCTGCTGGTATTTATTTGTTCCTGTATTTTTAAACAAATACAGTTCATCACAGCAATGGGCGCCTCCGGTATAATTGTAAATGAGTAATTCCTTGCGGCCATCGTTATCGAGATCGGCCAGTGCATGATCAGCATACACCGTTTCCCCGAGCTCCTCATTACCCAGACTTTTAAGGAAAGCGGCCAGTGACCGGTTCTTCTTATCCTTCATCAGCAACATCAGTTTACCCGGCGTTTTGGTCTTCTCCCCTTCCTGGAAAAACAGGATCGTGGGATCGGTCGGCACATCCAGTGCACTGTCGCGGGCATACATCACCGAATCCGTTTCCACCTGTGCAGCCAGCTGATAGTGGCCGAACAGGAATAAGAGCGAAAAACATATTGAAAGAAACGGAATGCGCATACGTGCTGTTTGTATAAAGATAAAAAAAAGGCTGCCAAATGAATGGCAACCTTTAAACGTGTCTGCTGTATGACTCGTCTGCTGTCTTAAATACGCTTAAAATGCGGGATCCGTCGGTGTATTCGGGTTATTATCCCTTTCCCTCAGCGGATAAGGCATCAGGTTTCTTCTCCGTTCTGCATTCGGCCGGCCAAAACGACGCATATCTTCCAGTTTGTGACCGGACATATACAGTTCGATGCTACGGTGCTTATAAATGGAATCCAGCAATTGTGCCTGGGTAAATGAACCGGTGATAGTGGACAGACCGGCTCCAACTGCAAAAGGATCGGCAGCGGGTAACTTGGTCACCACTTTATTCAATTCCACGAGTGAATTCGTCAGGTCAGGCGATGTGGCCCGTGCATAACACTCGGCTTTGATCAGCATGATTTCTCCTGGCAGATATACCGGGAAAGCGGTTGCGGCTGCATTACCAAAACCATTGATCCGGAAACGGGGTGCGATCGTAGGGTTGATACTGGTAAAGAAAGCCACCCTTCTGTCCGCAAAGTCAGGCTGCAAACCCGTTACCAATCCGAGTGTGGAATCTTTCACCTGCACCACATTATTGGTGGAAGTGGCTGTTTCAAAAATCGGATTCAGGGAAAGGGCATCAAAATTAAACGTCGATTTTTTTGTCAGATCCACTGCATTCGCTGCGGTGAGGGCCTGCGCATAAAGTCCGGCGTAAAGTGAATACCGCGCCTTCAGTGCATTCAGGGTGTTGCTGATATCAATACCGGCGGGTACACTGGAAATAAAGGAGGCGCTGATGGCATTGGCACTGATTTTTGCCATGGCGTTATCGATTACCGTGATAGCCTGTTTGAATCCATCCACACGGTCTATAAATGTAACGTTAGATCCAGTTGTGGCTGGCACTTTTTCCCAGAACTGGGCCATATCACCGATAGAGAGAGCTTTAAAAATGCTCGCATAAGCAATCAGTCCGCTGGCATAACTCTTATCCGATAAGCCATCCGCGCTGGCGATCACCCGGTCTGCATCATAGATCACTTTGTTACAGGTTGTCCAGAAAGTGGTGAGCATGGTATTGTTCCCATCCACGGAGTTGCCTCCGGTGGCCACCTGTACTTCAGCTGTATTACCGGCATTCACCACAAACAGTTCGTTGGTGGTAAGTCCGTTGATCGTAACCAGGTTGTAGAGTGTGCTGCCGCGTCCGAGTGTATACACCCGTTGCAGGCCCACTACCACACCGGTCAGGCCTTTGGGCGAACTGAATACCTGTTCATCCGTAGCCGCATTCGGGTTGGAAAAATCCTTTTTGCAACCCGAGGGAATAACAGCAGCACCGGCGAGTGCCACTATCATGGTATATTTTAAAAAATTGTTCTTCATGTTGTTTCTTTTTGACGGTTTAGAATTTAGCAGATAAGGCTACACTGAAAGTCTTGGGGATTGGTACGGAACCGAAGTCGATACCGCGCAGGATGGTACTCTGTCCGCCGGCATTTACTTCAGGATCGTATCCTTTGTAATTATCCCAGCTGATCAGGTTACGTCCGCTTACACTAAGGGTAACATCCTTAAACATTTTCAGGTTGCCAAATGCATAACTCAGTGACACTTCACGGAGCTTTACAAAAGATCCGTCGTCCACTCTCCATTGTTCAATAGCGGCATAGAAGCTGTTGATATAACCCCGGGGATAAACACCGGTTTGTTCTTTTTCTGCTTCTTTACCATTGCCCACACCCTGGCGGGTTCTCCAGTCGGCATTGAAAACATCCACACCTTGTACCGCATCCAGTTGTACCCGCAGGCTCAGCTTTTTATAGCTAAACTCATTTACGAGTGAACCGGTCCAGTCCGGATTCGGATCACCAATGATCCGGCGTACCAGCGGATTTGTACCTACAGGTAAACCGGTTGAAGGATCACGGGTGACTGTATAGTTCAGCGCGCCGTTCTGGATCCCTCTTTCTCCCTGCGGGAAACCGGA
>CAUJFR010000458.1 GCA_963169885.1 Bacteroidota bacterium | reverse complement strand
CCATTCATCATGGGCCCGCATCAGGGGTTCATGATGGGAAGTGCCGATCACTATGCCATATTCATCGGCCGTTTTTACATTGAGACTGTCATCATCATAAAAAGCATTACCCCACATGGCCGGCCAGAGATAGTTGGCTTTTAGTCGGAGCATCAGTTCAAATACTTTTTCATAGAACTGGTGATTGAAGCCTCCGAATTTTTCCTTACTCCAGTGGCTCAGACAGGGCGCTTCATCATTGATGAAGATACCCCGGTATTTTACTTTTGGGGCATCGGTGATATTGATTTTTATGTTGATATTGATTTCCTTTTGCTGAACAACCGGTACATCGGCCCACCAGTACCAGGGAGAAATACCCAGTTGTTTACTGCATTCAAAAACACCGTAAGCCGCGCCACGACGGTCGTTTCCGGCAATGAGCAGCAGATTGTCCGTTTGAGGTAAGGGATCCTGAATAGTACTGATCTGGTAGCCTTCCCATTTGTCTTGAATCGTCGTAAAAGAAATTTTCTTTTTAGCGGCGAGTTCTTTCAAAATAGCGGAGTGGGCGAGGGTGCCGATTACAATCAGATTCTTATACGATTTATCCAATTGATGAATGATCGTTGGTTTATACCCGGTAGCCCGTTTTATATCCTGTTGTAATAATGCCGCTGAATGCTGAATGAGTGTATTGTCTGCAAGGTCAGTCAGGATGACTACTCCTTTCATAGGGAATCCTGTTTTTTCGGGTGTAAAAATCTGCGCCTTCACCGGGAAAGCTGCCAGACTGAAAAGCATCCATAGAAACCCTTTTATTTTCATGTCGATGGATTATAAGTTGAAGGTCTGTACCGCCGGTTACACCGACTAACCGGTCAGGATAACGTTCATATATTTATTGTCCCATTCCTGATTAGTTTCCGGGTGCATAGGGGAAACGTAGTTTTTTAAAATACTCCAATGTGTGCTCCGGTTTTTCGAAACCAGTCGGCAAAGGTTGTTTACTGAATTGCTGGAAATAAAGCAGGCAGGCATCTCTCCACCAGGTTGCTTCCTGGTACTGAATGGCCATCAATTGCCGGATCTGGTCAAAGCGTTCCTGATCGATCAGGGGTTCAAGCGGCTTCCATGCTTCCTGCATTTTTTGCACAGCAGCGGCTCCGTTATAATAACGATAACAGAGTTCGTTCCAAAGCGTCCGTCCGTTTTTCATCAGGTGAGTCCAGGGTACATGATGAAACCAGAGCAGGTATTTTTCATCACAGTTGTCCAGTTGTTCCCAGTGGGCACGTACTTCCGGATGATATTGGGATAACGCATTACTGCCGGTTGCCGTCCGGTTAAATCCGATACCTGTGCTGTCCGCCTTATGATAGTACACCGGATTCCATTCCGGCCTTCGCTGGTCATTGACCCAAGGAGCGGGACCGTAATGATGACCGGTCCCCATGATATGATGTAAGCCGAGCGGGTTCATATAATCCACCAGGTTTTCACGGCTTTTCAGCATAAGGTTAAGCACAGGTTGCAGGAATTTTTTATCATTACTGAATGTCATTTGTAACCATTCTTGCGCGATTTGTTCAGCACTGAGTGAGTAATTCCAGGCGAGCCGGCCGAGGGCAAACCAGTTGGCTTGCGCAAAGGGATGACCACACCAGTTCAGATCATTGCCGATATTGGCCACGCCGGCCATACCATTCAGTGTATGACTATCCAGACTGCCGTCAATAATTTTAGCCACAGTACTGCCTTTTCCCCTGCTTCTCGTATCGCTGTCCAGCACTTCTTTAAAGAGTGGAGCGAGATAGACAAGATTCGTGCTTTGTCCGAGATATTCCTGGGTGACCTGGAATTCCATCATTAACGGGGTTTTGGGCATGGCGCCAAACAACGGGTGAAATGGTTCGCGGGGCATGAAGTCAATAGCGCCGTTTTTTACCTGCACCATAACATTGGAACTGAACTTCCCATCCAGTGGAACAAAATCATCATAGGCCTGCTTGTGCCGGTCGGTTGGATTCTCCGATGCGTAGACAAATGCGCGCCAGATAATAATCCCTTTATAAGGGGCTACGGCTTCGGCCAGCATATTGGCTCCGTCCGAATGTGTTCGTTTGTAATCCTGGGGCCCTGGTTGACCTTCGCTGTTGGCTTTTACCAGGAAGCCGCCAAAGTCGGGTATCAGGGCATATATTTCTTTAGCTTTGTCTTTCCACCACTGCCGTACCTGTTCATTCAACGGATCGGCGGTCTTCAGTCCGCCGGATTCGATCGGTGCACTGAAGCGGGCGGTGAGGTAAACTTTAATCCCATAAGGCCGGAATACACCGGCCAATGCTTTAACTTTTTGCAGATAGGGTTGGGTCAATACCGTGGCATTGGCATTTACATTGGTGAGCACGGTGCCGTTTATGCCAACTGAGGCATTGGCGCGGGCATAGTCAATATAACGTTGATCAATATACGCAGGCAGGGTGTGCCAGTTCCAGATGGAGAAGCCGGCATAGCCCCGTTCAACTGTCCGGTTCAGGTTGTCCCAGTGGTTCAATAATCGCAGTTTCAGCCCCGGTACAGATAATATGTGCAGGTTGTCCAGAGACTGTTCCGTCTGTAATAGCCGGAGGAAGTGAAAAACGCCATACAATATGCCTATGTCTGATTGGGCGGTGATTATAATACGCTTTGATCCTGTCTTCGTAGTGGTGAGCAGGTAGCCTTCATTACCACACTGCTGTAATTGGGATGGAGGGATGTTTTTTTTCAGGGAACCCAGGTTGCCGGCAGTGGCAATGAATAATCCCGGTGATCCATTATCCTGTTTTTTAAAAAATGGAATCTTACTGCCGGTGAGTCCTTTAAGTCCTTTTATCAGTTCATACTTCGCTGCCTGCAGGGTGGGGGAGTGGCCGATCAGGGTTACCGAGCTGAGTTGCCGGATATAATTAAGGCGGAGGCTGGTATTACTGATCCGGTTATACCTTAACCAAAGCTCATAACCATTCTCGGCTTTAACCGTTGTGGCTGATATCACCAACAGTAGCAGTAATCCGAATGTAATTTTTTTGCTTTGCGCCATCCGATTATTTTTTGGGTTTACGTAAGGATGATTGCCGGATGACCAGGTCGGAACGGACCACAATGGTGTTGGTATGTTTAATATCACTGAGTCCTTTGAGGTGATTGATCATGTTTCGGGCGGCAATTTCGCCCATGTCAATACCCGGGTAATCGATCGTGGTCATCTGGGGTTCCACCAGTTTGCTGATGGCGTCATTATTAAAACCAACGATTGCGATATCTTCCGGTACCCGGAGCCCGTTTTCCCGTAAAGTCCGCATACACACGGCAGCGGAGAAATCATTGGTGATAAATGCACCATCAGGGAGCGGTTTCATTTTCAGGATCTGCAGGGCGGCTTCCACCCCGCATTGTTCGCTCAGGTCTTTGATCAATACCCGTTCTTTTTCATACGTGATCTGGTGATCATTAAGGGCATCCGTATATCCTTTATGCCGTTGGGCATAAACGTTTCTTTTCAGACTGGCGGTTACCAGTACAATTCTTTTACAGCCTTGTTCAATCAGGTGCTGGGTAGCCTGATATCCGCATTTATAATTATCAATAATAACTTTAGTGCTGTTGCTTTTTTCTTCCACACGGTCAAAGAAAATGACGGGTATTCCTTTCTCCTCGTATGATTGAAAATGATCCAGGTCTTTTGTATCAAAGGCGAGGGACGCGATAAGGCCGTCCACTCTTTTGTGAAAGAGGTTCAGGGCATTGGCCGCCTCTTTAGTGTAGCTTTCAGAAGAGTGGGCAATGATCAGGTCATAACCGGCTTCCGTAGTTACTTTTTCAATACCGGCCAGTACGGACGTGATGAAGTTACTGTTCAGCTCATGCACAATTACACCGATCGTATTAGTTTTTTGTTTACGAAGGCTGCTGGCAAACGTATTATGCCGGTATCCAAGGTCTTTCGCTGTTTGCTGAATCTTCTTCCTTGTATTCTTATTAATGGCCGGGTGATCCTGTAGGGCACGGCTTACCGTTGCGGAAGAAAGTGACAGGCGCTGAGCTATGTCATAGATGGTGATATCTTTTTTTGGCTTCATGTTGCAATCGGTTGCATAAAATTCGGGAAAAAAAGTAATTTACAAAGTTTTCTTTTTTAATGAGGAAGCGCGGATCATTAATTCAGCGCGTAGGATAATTTTTGGGATGGCATGCAACTCGGTTATGCCTTTAAGATGGTTGATGAGATTATTCACGGCGGTTTCTCCCATTTGGTATCCGGGGTATTGAACCGTAGTAAGATGTGGGGTGACCACCTGGCTGATCGGGTCGTTATTAAAACCGGCAAAACCGATATCTCCGGGAATCCGAAAGCCCGCTTCTTTCAGCTTTAACATACAGTATACGGCGGAAGTGTCATTTGCGGCAAATACCGCATCCGGCCGGTCCTTCACTTTCATGGCGATCATTTTTTCCGCTAGCTGAGTTCCGGCATTTTCCGACAGGGGGCCAATAAACAATTTTTTTTCATCATAGGGGATCCGGTACTCCCGCAGCGCGTCCTTATAACCGGTAAGGCGGTCGGCATAAACATTCCGGAGCAGGTTGCCGGTCAAATGCGCGATTTTACGGAAACCTTGTTCCAGCAAGTGTTTGGTGACTTCATAGCCCGCCTTGATATTGTCAATTTCTACCGACATACTCTCCGGGTGTGACCAGGTGCGGTCAAAGAAGATGACTGGAATGTTCTTTTTAAAAAATGGAAGAATATGGTCAATATTCCGGGTATCGTATGCTACGGATATCAGCAAACCATCCACCCGTTTATTAAACATGGTCAGGGCATTTACTTTTTCCTTTTCTGTGCTTTCGTTGGAGTGATTGATGATTAATGTATAGCCCTGGCGGCTTGCGGCGTCTTCCATTCCTGCCAGAACATAAGACATGAAATAGCTGCTGATCCGGGGAACGATCACACCCAGGGTATGGGTGGTTTTGCTGAGCAGGCTGCTGGCAAATGTGTTGGACCGGTAGCCGAGTATCCGGGCTGCTTCTGCAATTTTTTTGCAGGTATTTTTATTGATCGTCGGGTGATTTTTCAATCCGCGGCTAACCGTAGTGGCAGAAATTTTCAGGTATCTCGCTATATCATAAATGGTTATTTCCTTGTTTTCTGCCATAAAACAAAGTAAGGGGAAGAAGTTTTAAAAAAAAATTGCAATCGGTTGCAATAATTAAAAAAAATCCTATATTCGTTTTGCCAACGCCGGATTCTGATCCGGTGAACACCAGTAAAAGCTGTTGCCATTGCTATATGAAAAGTCTTTATTTATCCTGTCTAAGGAATACCAATGCCTTTCCGGTTCGGGTATCTCCATCTCCAGCCAGGCCATTCCGGCAACCGGCCACAGTTTTACCTGTTTTCCCGCTTATTCATTTCATCAACAGCCGGCCGGTGAATTTCAGTACACCTGCCGGTTCGTCATTATATACTGAAGCATTTCTAACTCTTAATTGCCAAAATGAAGTTTATGAAAAAGACTGCCCATCTGGAATCTCGGCCCCGCACGGGCAAGTGGAAGTTTCGGCTAATACTGTGTTGCGCAGTGTGGCTGATCCAGCTGCTTATGCTTGTGCCCCAGGCGAGTGCTCAAAACACAACCATTCATGGTAAAGTAACCCGGGACGACGGCAAACCGCTTGCCGGTGCTTCAGTTATCGTAAAAGGAACAACGAACGGAACCACCACCGACGCTGAAGGCGTATTCAAGATCAATGCGCCGGGAACAGCGACACTGGTTATTTCATCCGTTGATTTTGTGGAAAAAGAGGTCAAAGTGAACAACCAGACTACTATTGACATCACCCTCACCGCTGCGGACAAAACCATGAGTGAAGTGGTGGTAGTGGGTTATGGTTCCCAGAAGAAAACGGATGTGACCGGTTCGGTTGCCCGGGTGAATCTGGAAGCCATGGGTAATGCGCCCAATACCAATATCGGTCAGTTCCTGCAGGGAACCGTTCCCGGTCTGAACGTAGGGTTGTCCACCGTAGCCGGTGGTACACCTCCGATTTCGATCCGTGGCCGTGTCACTCTCAGTGGTAATCAGAATGTACTGATCATTGTGGACGGTATCCAGTATAATGGTTCTCTTTCTTCTATCAACCCCGACGATATCGCTTCTATCGATGTACTGAAAGATGCGAGTTCAACGGCGGTCTATGGTGCACAAGGAGCCAATGGGGTTATCCTGATTACTTCCAGGAGAGGTCGTTACAATCAGAAACCTCGAATTGCGTTCTCAACGGCTTATACATCACAGCAACCAACGGTAGGTTTGCGCCCGCTGAACCGGGAAGAATACCTGGAACAGTTTAAGGATGCTTTCTATACCCAGGCTTTTCTGGGCCCCGATTATACAACTCCCAATCCTGCTTTTAATGTAGCAGCGGTAGTGGATCCGACGATGGCAAATGCCACCCGGACAGAAGTGCTGCCAAATAATTACAATTGGTGGGACCAGGGAACAAACACCGGTAGTATCCTGGAACACAACCTGAGTTTCTCCGGTGGGGGTGATAGGATTACTTATCAGCTTTCCGGGGGACTGGTGGATCAGAAAGGATTTATCGTAAATGATAAATTCAAACGTAAATCCATCCGGGCCAATATGGAAGTAAAGGCCACGAATTGGTGGAAAGTAGGACTGGTCGCTTCGGGTTCTTTTGTAAATCAGGATGGAGCGGAACCATCTTTAGGTAATTTAACAATAGCCTCCCCGTTGCTGGTTCCTTTTGACAGTGCAGGCAATGTTATTCCGTTCCCTACAAATACAGTAGTACCCAACCCGTTTAATACCTATTATGTAGATGACAGGGAACGTCACCAGTATTATTTTGCCAATATTTACTCAGATCTGGATATCCCATTTGTCAAGGGATTGAATTACCGGATGAACTTCGGTAACAACTACCGGACTGATCAGCGCTATTTTGCCAGTAAGTTTGATGGCGGACTTACCGGACGTGCTTACAAGGAAAATCAGGAGTATTATGATTATACCCTTGATAATATCCTTACTTATACCAAACGTTTTGGTAAACATGACCTGATTGCCACCGCCCTTTATGGTGCGATTGAAAGAGAATATAGCCGGACCTTTGCTGAAGGAGTGGGGTTTGCGCGGCTGAACCTGAGTTATAATGATATCGGAAGTGCCACCACTAAAAATGTTACCACTAATGCTAACAGTGAGGCCCTGAGTTATCAGATGGGCCGGATAAATTACAAATACAATGATAAGTACCTGTTAACCGCCACAGTTCGCCGGGACGGATTTTCCGGGTTCGCAAAGAATTATAAGTATGCCACGTTCCCCACAGTGGCACTGGGCTGGATTATGTCCAGTGAAAAGTTCATGGAGAATGTAAAAGTGGTGAATTTCCTGAAACTGAGAGCCGGCTACGGATCCACAGGTACACTGACGACCCAGTACCGGTCACTCTCACGCGTTCTTACCAATACCTCATATGTCTATGGTGATGGTAGCGGTACCGTTTTCGGCCAGCAGATCAGCACGCTGGAAAGTCCTAACCTTAAATGGGAAAAAACAAAAGGACTGAACTTCGGGGTTGATTTTGCTTTATTTAATAACCGCCTGACCGGTGCTCTTGAGTATTACAACACCAATACATTCGACCTCCTGTTTGATGTGGCAATACCTTCTATCACCGGGTTTACGCTGGCCGCCAGTAATGTCGGTAAGATTAACAATACAGGTTATGAAGCCACACTGAGCTACAAAGTGATTGACAACAAAGATTTTAAATGGACATCTACCTTTAACTTCTGGGCCAATAACAACAAAATTCTGAAACTTACCGGTCTGGATGCCAATAATGATGGTATCGAGGATGACCTGGTTTCCAGTGGTCTCTTCATTGGCAAATCTATACAGGCGATCTTTGACTACCAGGCTGAAGGGATTTACCAACTCGGTGATACCCGCTTACCAGGCTTTCAGGTAGGTAGTTTAAGTGTGTTCGATCTGGATAAAAATGGTGATATTACTGCAGCAGACCGGGTGTTCCTCGGACGCCAGGAACCTGCATACCGGTTCAGCTTTTTTAACAACCTGAGCTATAAGAATTTTACGTTTAGTTTCTTTATTAACTCGATACAAGGTGGTAAAGACGGCTACCTGGGTAATAATGTACGTTCTTACTTCCGTGAAGATAACTCGGTCCGGAATAATGAACTGAATAAAGTGGATTTCTGGTCTCCCCGGAACCCTGACGGAAAGTATCCCCGGATTATTTCCGGAAGCCGCTCTAAAGTTGATCCACCACTTTATGAAAGCAGAAGTTTTGTACGCTTACAGGATGTATCAGTTTCGTATGCATTAGCACCAGGTATTCTGAAAAAAATTAATGCACAAGCCATAAATTTTTATATCAGTGGAAAGAACCTGGCCACCTGGACCAACTGGGAAGGTTGGGATCCTGAGACCGGTCAGGGGCTTCAACTGGATGGCCGCCCGGCACTTAAGGCAATCACCGTTGGTGCACACATCACTTTTTAAAACAGGTAAAATATTGTTATATGAAAAAAAATCTGTCATTTTTAATGTTGATCCTTCTGCTAACGGGAACTATCTCGTGCAAAAAGGATTTCCTGGATGAAACTCCGCTGGATTTCTTAAGTGCGGGTAATGCATTCAAAACATCCAATGATTTTCAGGCATCGGTGAATAACCTTTACAGGTTAGTTCGCGCCGAATTGTACACGACTAACGACAATGCTCCGTTTGAATACCAATACCGGACGGACCTCGCTTTCTATGTGCCTGCCGCATTTCCAGCCAACCTTTCCGGCGAAATCAGTCCGAATTCCAGTATAATGTCGGGACATTGGACCGCACTTTATAAAATAGTAGCAGAGGCAAATACGGTAATAGCACGTATCCCTTCTTCTGAGATGTCGGCTTCCGATCAACTGCTTTTTGAAGCAAGAGGTCGTTTCTTTCGGGCATTTGCCTATCGTTGTCTGGCCTACATATGGGGCGGTGTGCCGTTGGAATTAAACGAAGTAACCGATCCAAAAATTGATTATGTACGGGCCACGCGTAAAGAGGTTTATACCCAGGTAATTGCTGATCTCACATTTGCGGCTACTAACTTGCCGGCTATAACTTCAGCTGCAGTGAAAGACGGAGAGATCACCAGCCAGGCGGCCAACCACCTTCTGGCTGAAGTGTATATCGCCGACGGCCAGTTTCAGAATGCCATAACCGCTGCCAATGCTGTCATCAATTCCTCGGGGATGGCCTTAATGACTGCACGTTTTGGTTCACGTCGTACGGAAGTGCCGGGTGATGTCTATTGGGATTTATTCCGTAAAAATAACCAGAACCGGAAAAACGGTTCTGGCAATACAGAATCAATCTGGGTGATTCAGATCGAGACGGATGTTCCCGGTGGAGCAGCCATTTCAACTACCAGTTTTGCCAGTGGTGATGGC
>CAUJFR010000457.1 GCA_963169885.1 Bacteroidota bacterium | reverse complement strand
GTCCCCCATCATTTCCTTTATGGATCCAGGCAATATCATAACCCACGGTGGTTACTTTCCAGCCATCAAATTCTTTCGTCGGAATCAGCATGGCAAAGTTGGTTTTACCACAGGCACTGGGGAAAGCTGCAGCCACATAGGTTTTTTTCTTATCCGGAGATTCCACACCCATGATCAGCATGTGTTCGGCCAGCCATCCTTCTTCACGACCCATGACTGAGGCAATACGGAGGGCAAAACATTTTTTACCCATCAGCGCGTTTCCGCCATAGCCACTACCGTATGAAATGATCAGTCTTTCTTCAGGGAAGTGGGAGATATATTTTACATCGGGGTTGCAGGGCCAGCTTACATCGGCTTGTCCGCCTTCCAGCGGGGCACCCACGGTATGTACGCATTTTACATAGCTTTTCTTTTGCAGGTAAGGAAGCACTTCACTGCCCATGCGGGTCATGATGCGCATATTCACCACCACATATTCAGAGTCGGTGATCTGTACCCCATACCGGGAAAGCGGAGAACCCACAGGGCCCATACAGAAGGGAATCACATACAGGGTACGGCCTTTCATACAGCCCTGCATCAGGTCCTGTAATTTCTTTTTCATCGCTACCGGTTCCATCCAGTTATTGGTAGGTCCTGCATCTTCTTTACGCAGGCTGCAGATAAATGTTTTGTCTTCCACACGGGCCACATCACTCGGATCACTGAAACAGGCAAAACTGTTCGGACGTTTTTCAGGGTTCAACTGAATGAAGGTGCCTTTGGATACCAGCAACTGGCAAAGACTATCATATTCTTCCTTTGAACCATCGCACCAATGAACGGTGGTTGCTTCACAGTAGCTCGCCATTTGTTTAACCCATGTTTCAAGTTCTGCACGCGCGGGTGCAGTTTCCATTGCAAAAAAGTTGGATTGTTGTGACATAATAAGAGTGTTTAGTAGGAAATTATAAAAAGGCGGGCAATCGTGGCACTGAAACGAAGTAATTATTTCAGTGTTGTAAAAATCTGAATTCCCCGCTTACCGTTTAATGCGTTTCATCATCTTTGTTTATGAGTTTAATTAGGTCTGCCGGCACTCCCTTTTTTACCCCTTTTTCACGGCTCAGCACAGACCAGGCAATGATGGCGCTGAACAGCATGAAAACCGCGCCCAGTAAGAATGAAACACCTGGAAAATAGAATGGCGCAGCCTCCGTGGTGAAGTATTCAAAAAGGTTGTTCATGATCAGGGGTCCTATGATTGTCGTCAGGCTCATCAGACTGGTCAGGGTGCCCTGGAGTGCTCCCTGCTCATTGGCCGGCACTTTTCCGGCCAGGATCGATTGCAGGGCCGGTCCGGCAACTCCTCCCAGGCAGTATGGCAACAGGAACAAAAACATCATCCAGCCTTCAGCAGCGAAAGCAAACAGGACGAGTCCGAGCGTATATAATAAAAGACCCGAATAGACAGATTTTTCATTTCCGAGCCAGGGATTAACCACCCGCGTAAGACCGGCCTGTACAGCACCAACCAGAAATCCAACTGCCGCCAGGGACAGGCCGACCATACTTTCACTCCATTTAAAGCGATACATGGTGAAAAAATTCCAATTGGCCTGAACGGACTGTGCTGCCAGGTAGATCAGGAAAAAGCAGAGGGCCAGTCCGTCTATTCCCGGATATTTTTTTAATAAACGTAAGGCGCCCAATGGATTAGCTCTTTTCCAGTCGAAGGGCCTTCTGTTTTCCATTGCGAGCGATTCGGGCAGCACAAAATAGCCATACAGCGCATTTAACAAGCATAAGGCTGCCGCTGCATAAAATGGTGCCCGCAGACCCAAGCCAGCCAGTAAGCCGCCAAGAGCAGGCCCTATAACGAAGCCTATGCCGAATGCGGCACCGATCAGGCCAAAGTTTTTGGCACGGGTTTCGGCGGTACTGATATCGGCGATATAAGCGGAAGCGGTGGTAAAACTTGCACCCGTAATGCCGGCAATAATGCGCCCGGCAAAAAGCCAGGTATAATCAGGGGCGAGTGCCAGTATAATATAATCAATACCAAACCCAAGCAGAGAGGCCAGTAAAACGGGACGACGACCATATTTATCACTCAGGTTGCCGATTATGGGAGCAAAAATGAATTGGGTAATGGCGTATACGGAGATTAATAAAGCGCCTTCTGAGCTGGCCTGATTGATGCTGATCCCTTTCAGTTGAGCAATCAGTTTGGGCATGACTGGTATAATCAATCCCCATCCCATTACATCTATGATTAATGTAATGAAGATAAATCCCACCGCGGCCTGGCGTTTATCTTTCATAGTTGTTTCAATGGTGCTGCAATATCAGCTATTGTTTGCATCTGAAGAAATTTTGACTTCGCCAGTATATTAACATTCTGCCTGAATTGGTTGACCATTGTGCCTTTATCTTTGCCCCGTTAAGGCATAACCACAGCAACAGGTTTGTGGTATTTATTTTTTAATTCAAAATAATTGATATGAACATCCGACAGCTGGTCCTGGTGACCTCCGCCCCCCTGCTGCTGTTTTCCTGTGTAAGCAGTAAGAAGTTTAAAACCGCCAAAGCGGATTATGAAAAACTGGAAGCAAAGTACACCATAGCTGAGTCTGACCTGGCTGAGTGCGCTACCGAAAAAGCCACCCTGGCCCGCCAGAAAGAAACCCTGGAAAGAGAACTGGCTCTGCTGAACAGCAAAGTGACGGATCTCAACGGCCAGGTGGATTACCTGAAATCCAATAACAACCAGGCATTGAAACAACTGGAAAGTCTTTCTGTAATCTCCAGTCAGCAAGCCGAGAGTATTAAGAAGTCAATGGATAATATCGGCGCAAAAGATGCTTATATCCAGACCCTTCAGCAACAGATGGCCAAAAAGGATTCATTAAATATGACCCTGGTGATGAACCTGAAAGGGGCAATCGGTAATCTGGATGATGAGGATGTAAATATAAAGGTGGATAAAGGCGTGGTGTATATTGATATTTCAGATAAACTTTTATTTAAGAGTGGCAGTTATGAAGTGACCGATAAGGCCAAATCTGTATTGGGTAAAGTGGCCCAGGTGCTGAAGAACCAGCCCGATATGGAATTTATGGTGGAAGGACATACCGATAATGTACCCTACAAAGGCGCTGCCTTATTGGATAACTGGGATTTAAGTGTGAAAAGAGCCACCACCATTGTACGTCTCTTACAAAAAGAGTATGGCCTGGAGCCGGCCAAAATGGCTGCAGCCGGTCGTGCTGAATATAAACCTGTAGCCGATAATAGTACCAAAGAGGGCCGCGCTGCCAACCGCCGTACAAGAATCGTGATCTTACCGGAACTGGATCAGTTTTTCAAGTTGCTGGAACCAAAGTAATAAGTACGAGGTACGAAATACGAAGTACGAAAGGCAGGCCGTAAAGTGAGGAACAGCAGGTTAAGTTGCGAGGTGTGAGTTGCGAGTAGATTTCGTAAAACGAGAAACAGATTGTTAATTAGATTCAACCTTCTAAGGAGGTGAATTGTCCGAGGCATCGGACTACCGACCTGCCGTCTGGTAGGCAGGCTATGAACTATCGACTGGTTTAATGGGCTGTTCCTAACACCTAACAGCCAACAACGAACACCTATAAATAAAAAGATCGTTCCTTATAGAACGATCTTTTTATTTATAGGTCATCAGCTAAGCCGATTAAAAGGTTCTCATGTAGTTCACAATAGCCCAGATATCATTGGCATCGGGAATTTTCTTTTTGTAAGCAGGCATATCTTTTCTTCCTTCAGCTGTTTTATAATACAAAGCACCGTCTGTCTGGCTTTTGAAAGCCGGTTTGGTGAAATCACCGCAGTCGGTATCCAGTGTAGAAGCTTTCGGGCCGTCTCCTTTACCTTTTGTACCATGGCAGGATTTGCAATGCTGGTTGTAC
>CAUJFR010000456.1 GCA_963169885.1 Bacteroidota bacterium | reverse complement strand
GAAATGACCGCTGCTGCCTTTGGTGAAATCGGTAAAGTACGTCGCGACCCCTTTGCCATGCTGCCCTTCATGGGTTACCATATCGGCGACTATGTAAACCATTGGTTACAGTTTGGCCGCGACCTGCCCAACGCACCAAGGATCTTCGGGGTGAACTGGTTCCGTAAAGACGAAAACGGACAGTTCATATGGCCGGGATTCGGAGATAATATCCGTCCGCTGAAATGGATCGTAGAACGTATCCGTGGTAACAGTTCTTCTGTGGAAAGTCCTATAGGCTGGATGCCCCGCTATGAAGACATTGACTGGACCGGACTTGATTTCAGCAAAGAGGACTTTGCTAAAATCATGACGGTGGACCGTGAGCCCGGCAAGCAGGAACTGCTTTCACACGAAGAATTATTTGAACGCATGTATGATAAACTGCCTAAAGAATTTTTCTTTATGCGCGAATTGCTTCTCTCCGCGTTGTGGCGTTCCCCTGAACATTGGGGATTACAACCGGAGTGAACATGACCTCTGGCTGATTGCTTGTAATTTACGAGTCTGAACAGGTAACCGGGACTTCCGGTTATCCTGTTCAGTACTTTCATCTTTGAACTTACTACTATGCCAGTATGGTTGACTGACATGTTTACCAAGACCTCTATTGCCGAGTCTGTAATTATCTATGGGCTGGTCATCGCCTCCGGTATCTGGCTGGGACGAATAAAAATTGCCGGAATATCACTCGGTATCACCTGGGTGCTTTTTGCCGGACTGATTTTTTCCTACACAGGTGTGAGTATTGAACCTTCTACCGAACATTTTGTAAAGGAATTCGGTCTCATTCTCTTTGTTTATTCCATCGGTCTGCAGGTAGGACCCGGTTTCTGGGCTTCGCTGAAGAAGAACGCCATGACCAATAATTTGCTGGCCCTGGCCATTGTGAGTATTGGTGTAATTATTACAGTCATTCTTTACCTGCTCAGTGAGAACAGTATTGCCGTTATGGCCGGTGTGATGAGCGGGGCCGTTACAAATACGCCCGGACTGGCTGCTGCGCAGGCTGCGGTAAGTGATATGCATGTTGTTGGTACTGATAAATCACTGATCACGCTGGCTTATGCAGTTGCCTATCCCCTCGGTGTTTTTGGCATCATTGGCTCCCTGTTGATTCTGAAGCGGGTATTCCGGGTAAATATTGAAGCTGAACAGGAACTGCACCGTAAACTGGGCTTCCTCAGGGGAAACCGTCCGGTATCACTGCACCTGAACCTGGCCAACAAACAACTGGTGGGGCAGCCGCTCCGTAAATTATTTGAACTGTTGAAAGAACCTGTCGTGGTTTCCCGTATGTTTCATAACGGGGAAATCATTACACCTACCCCGGACCTGATCCTGGAAGAAAATGATGTGTTACTGGTGGTAGCCACCAAGCAGGAAATGGAACAGCTGAAGTTACTGATTGGACCGGTCAGTACGATGAACCTGAAAAATGCAAAAGAGAGTGACCTGATCTCCCGGATGATTGTGGTAACCCGGGCGGCGGTAACCCATAAGCGGTTGGGTGATATTCCGGAACTTCATCAACAGGAATTTACACTAACGCGACTGGCCCGGGCAGGCATTGAGATGGTACCACACGGAGATATTTTCCTGCAACTGGGTGATACCATTAAAGTAGTAGGAACAGAGGAAGGTGTTAAGATTGCCACCGATGCATTGGGCAACTCTATGAAGAAACTGGAAGTACCCGACCTGGCCCCTATTTTCTTTGGTATAGTGTTGGGCGTCATCCTCGGTAGTATTCCCTTCCATTTTCCCAATATGCCGGTAGCCGTAAAGATCGGAATGGCGGGCGGTCCGCTGATTATTGCACTTACCTTAAGCCGCTTCGGCAACCTGTTTTATCTGAATAACTATACCACCAACAGTGCCAACCTCATGATTCGTGAACTGGGAATCAGTTTATTCCTGGCCAGTGTCGGACTCAGTAGCGGTAAAAATCTCTCTGTTGCCTTTGCAGATGGCAGCGGATGGGGCTGGATTGGTATGGGCGTGATCATTACCACGGTTCCTTTGCTTATTGTAGGTTTTATTGCCCGTAAATACTTTAAGAAAACTTATTTTGAAATCTGCGGCTTGCTCGCGGGTGCTTCCACCGATCCACCCGCCCTGGCATTTGCCACCAAACTGGCCGGTAACGATATTCCGTCAGTGACGTACGCCACGGTGTATCCGCTGACAATGATTCTGCGGATTGTGGCGGCGCAGTTGTTGATATTACTACTTATGTAGAAAATCAGAGAATAGTAAATAGAAAATAGAGAATAGGGGTTAAAGAAGAACGAGATTTAAAGAAAAGGGGCTTGCCGAAATTCGGATAGCCCCTTTTCTGTTACTTATTTTCTGCTTTAACCCCTATTCTCTATTTTCTATTAACTATTTACTACTTACTATTCTCTATTTTCTCCTTCAACTCTCCTACCGTCTTCTTCTCGCTCCCCACAAAAATCTGCTTCCCGCTGATCACCACCGGCCTTTTCAGAAAAGTGTATTCTTCCAGGATATATTTCCGGTAATCTTTTTCACTAAGGGCTTTATCTTTTAATCCAAGGGCTTTGTACTTCAGGGCCCGACGACTGAAAAGGGCTTCATAAGAACCGGCCAGGCCCTTCATTTCATCCAGCTGGGCCGGTGTAATGGGGTCGGTTTTAATATCCTGCAGGGTGAATCCCTTTTGGGCCAGTCCGGTCTCACTTAGAATGGCCTGGCAGGTAGTACAGTTGCCGAGATGGTAGACTTTTTTCATATCCAATATACATACCGGGGGCTGGTTGGTTCACTCCCGTATAAAATGCTTTACTTTGTGGCCTTAATTCATATCTGATATGGGCAAAGATGAAGTTTTTAAGGACGAAATAGAAAAAGCCAGCGACTTTAAATTCGGGGCCAATGTAGCCAAGGTTTTTGACGATATGGTAAACCGTTCGGTTCCCTTTTACGGAGAAATGCAGCGCATGATAGCCGAACTGGCCGCCGACCATGCACGCGAAGAAACCTTTGTTTATGACCTTGGCTGTTCCACCGGTACCACGATGATCGGCATGAACACCAGCGTGGACCAGAACATCCGGTTTATAGGTATCGACGACTCCCAGGAAATGCTGGATAAATGCAAATCCAAACTGATGGAACTGGGCTTTTCCCGCCCCTATGAACTGCGTTGTGAGGATCTTGGGCAAAGTGTCCGGATCGAAAACGCATCGGTCGTGGTATTATGCCTGACCCTGCAGTTTGTTCGTCCGATTTACCGGGAAAGGCTGCTGCGTGATATTTATAACGGACTCAACCCCGGCGGTGTCCTTATTCTGGTGGAGAAAATCCTGGCCGAAGAAAGCAATTTCAACCGCGACTTTATCAAGTATTACTATAACTACAAACGCCGCAATAATTACAGTGAATTGGAAATTTCCCAGAAAAGGGAAGCTCTGGAAAATGTACTCGTTCCTTACAAACTCAGCGAGAATATCAATCTCCTGCGTGACCAGGGCTTCGGTCATTGTGAAGTGTTTTTCAAATGGTTCAACTTCGCAGGACTGGTAGCTGTAAAAAAATAGACTAAGAGGTCAAAAGAGAGAAAGAGGCGACGGGTTCTTAAAATTGAATAGTCATTGACATATTTGTCAGGCGTGATTTTTAAATTTCACGAAATTCGGATCAGTAAGACTTACCCTGTTATAGAATACTCTTTTATTTCTTTTTCTCTTTTGACCTCCTTGCCAATAAATTCCCGCGTAGCGGGTCAACGCTGAATTCAAATCAAATGGTTCAAATAGGAAATTTCTTCTTCAAATACCGTAACTGGATCTTCATCCTTTTCTACGCCGCCCTTTTCATTCCCTCCTGGCCTTTGTTTCCCAAAGCACAGTTCGGGGAGCAGTATTATCTTTTCCCGATCATCATTGGTCTGTTTGTGACCTGCCTTGGACAACTGATCCGCGGACTTACCATCGGACTGGCTTATATCGTGCGGGGTGGTAAGGAAGGCAAGCCCTATGCGGAAGGACTGGTTACGGAAGGCATTTTCACCCATTGCCGTAATCCCCTTTATGTCGGCAATATCCTGATGCTGCTGGGTGTGGGTATCCTGGCCAATTCCCTTTTTTATGTTGGGATCATGATTCCCATTTTCCTGTTTATCTACCAGGCCATTGTGCTGGCGGAGGAAAATTTCCTGCGGGGTAAATTCGGTCCGGGCTTCGATGAATACTGCAAAAAAGTAAACCGCTGGTTCCCCAATCTCAGCGGAATCGGCAAGACTTTTGGCAGTATGGCCTTCAACTGGAAGCGTTGGATCCTGAAGGAACATACCACCCAGTTTATCTGGCTGATCGGTATCACCCTGATCTTATTACTCAATTACCCCGAACTGACCGGCCACAATGAAGCCTGCCGCAATATGTGGCTGGGGATCGTGCTGGGGGCCCTGCTGGCTGTATATGTGCTGATCCGGTACCTCAAAAAAACCGGCAAGTTCAAGGAGTAAGCCACTGAAATAGTTTTGAAAAGCAGCCTGCGGCTGCTTTTTTTTGGCCACGAATGGCCACGAAAAAGACACGAA
>CAUJFR010000455.1 GCA_963169885.1 Bacteroidota bacterium | reverse complement strand
AATTTTCTGCCCCAACTGATCGCCCTTGAGAAAAGAATAGAAGGACTACATATTACCCGTCATATTCATACCCGTGCGGATGCCTTATCCATTGAGGCTAATGAAGTGAATATGCATATCGATAAAGTGGCCCGTCTTTCCAATCTGGCTCTCCAGTTATTCAGTTGGTTTGTACAACATGGTCACTCCCGGGATGAATATGATGAAAAGGATATCCGCAAGTTCATGACGCAGAACCTGCCTTCCGGTGCCTGGAAGGAAACCGGGTTCTATGAAAGGATGTATCTCTACCAGAGTTATACCTGGTATGCATTTATCCGGCAGGACTTCCTGCAGTATTACCGCTATACGCAGAAATGGGTGGATCTTTTTCATGAACAACCCCTGATGATCCGGGTGGAAACCGGTCACTATATCAAGGGCATCCATAACCTGCTGAATGCGCATTTTGACTTACGGAATCACCGCCAGTTTGAAAAAACCCTGAAGTTGATGGAAACCTTTTCCCAGTCGGAACGGGTAAAGGAAAACGACAACTTCAGGATACAGCTTTTTATTTACAGCAGCCAGGCAAAAATCAACCAGCATTTCATGCAAGGCACGTTCAAAGAAGGTTTGTCACTCGTGCCATCCATTGAAAAAGACCTGGAAGAAAATGAGATCTTCCTTGACAGTCACCGCGTTCTTGTATTAAATTACAAATTCGCCATGTTGTATTTCGGCAGCGGCGATTTCAATACCTGTATCGATTACCTGCAAAAAATCATCTACGATAAAAATAACCTGCGCTATGACCTGCAGTGTTATGCACGCCTGGTGCACTTGCTGGCCCACTATGAACTCGGCAATGATATGCTCATGGAATCCCTGACCAAATCCGTCTTCCGCTTTATGGCCAAGATGAAAAATCTCACGGCCATTGAGGAAGCCATGTTCAAGTTCCTGCGGCATTCCATCACCATTCCCACCCGGCAGCTCAAGCCGGAGTTTGAAAAATTCCTGCAACAGATCAAACACTTCGAGACCAACCGTTTCCAGACCCGTGCTTTTGCCTACCTGGATATTATTTCCTGGGTAGAGGGCAAAGTCTACAACAAACCGATGGGTACTATTGTACATGAGAAGTACCTGGCGAGCAGAAGGAAAAATTAAGTCCCGCTCCTGTCAGCGAATTGAGGCAAGACCCGGGTTAGCGATAAAGCTATTATTGACACTATATGTTTTATCTGAATCAATCCCGGCTTCTTTAAATGAGTAAATCAGTTTCATGGCTTCCGGCATCGCCTTGCATTCATCTTTTTTAATCCGCTCAATCAGAATGCTGTTGCCTGTAATACTCCATCTGAAATCTCCTTTTGTGCTGCAACCGGATGAAGTGATGGTCAGCTCGATTTCAGCTTTTTCATAATTAAACACCAGTCCTATCAGTTTTTCAGCGGGTATCTGCCTTGCTACAACATTTTTTTCTGCAGGCGTTTGCTTATTATCATTACAACCGGAAACGATAAAGGATAAGCCGGAGAAAAGGAGAAAAATCAGGGGGTAGATTTTGTACTTCATAGTCCAGTTTTTAATTGACCAGATTATACCAATACAGTAAGATAGCTCCGCAAGAATTGATTTACAATGAGTAAAAGCAAAGAAATGAATGATAAAGGTCATTGCATGCTGCCAGGTGAATGATTAACTTGTTTACTCCACCAAAAAAACCCCCTTTATGAAAGCCTTCTGGCTGACTTCCGGGCTGGTACTATGTACATCTGTTTTGCCCGCACAGCAGCACTTTATCCGTTATGATCTGGCCGGAGAAAATGTCAGCTATTTTAAAGTGAAAAAACAGGGAGACACCGTCGCCGTTTCCGTCATTCCCATTTCAAAAACAAAACGAATCAATCTGCAGCTGGTCAATGCGGCCAATAGTTACCAGCACCGGATCATTTATATCAGCAAAGAAGAGCCCCCGGAAGCTATTGTCATACCGGGATTGGGTTCTAATCCTGCTCAGCAACTGGTTGGCGGACTGACCTCCATAGATCCCGAACAATTCCGTCAAACGGACATCAGCAAATCGGGAGGGGACAATAAAAGTGTGGACCGGAATGCTGAAACCAGCCAGCAGCGGGCGGCCAAGATGGCCTTTACCCGTCAGTATAATGAATTTGCAGCTGCCTTCAGCCAATGGAGTAAAGCCGTTCTGTTTGAACAAAACTGCGAGGTGCTCTGGAAAGATCTGGCGGAGTTGCGTTATACCCTGCAAGCACCGGCTACCGAAATAAAAAAAGTGGCCATCGAAAAAACAACAGCCGTTTTTCCAGGTTCGGCGGAAAATCCTTCCCTGATCCTGCTGAATGATCAGGCGGTTCAGCTTAAAACATCCCTGGCAGCCGTAAATGCGAAATATAGTTTGCTGTTTTCCAGCTATGGTTCATTTGCCGGTCTGGATATTGAATCTGCTTTTGCTGACTCCCTGATGAAAGTGGCAGAAAGCAGCGTAAACCGGATAAAAATACAGACGGCGATGGGTCAGGTAAGTAGCCCCGATGCGTTGATCAGCCGGATTGCCGAATTATACCGGCAAATACGGAATGATCAGTATTCCAGGCTGACTCCAATGGAAATTAACCGTAAAACCATAATGGCTGAAATTGATTTTATACCGGTTATTGATTCAGTCACCGCCAGGGCTATCCAATTAGGACCACAGGATACGATCCGGCGGATCGTTCCCATTTTTAAAAAAGAACCGCTTCGATTCCGGAATACTTTCGGTTTTAGTTTTGTTTCCTATGCGGAAAGCCGTTGGCATTATTTTGTCAGACCCGATAGTGTGATAGCCCGTGAAACGGCGGATCAGTTTCAGCCGGTGATTGTTACCTACCTGCATTTTTATGCACCCCGTGATAAAGGATTCCGTTGGGGTGGCACATTTGGGGCCGGAATACCTGTGGGCGGAGATAATGCTAAACTGAATATTATGCTGGGTCTTAGCACGTTCTTAGGGAAGAATGACCCGGTATGCATAACAGCAGGGGTAACCGGTGCTCAGATTAAAAAACTATCGGGTTGGAAAACCGGAGATAAAGTTGGTTTCACTCAACTGACCAGTAATGATTATACTTCAGTTTACAGAACCGGCTTTTTCCTGGCCCTGACGTTTAACCCGGCTAATCTCAATATGAAAGATTAAATCAGACAAATGAAAACAATCATTTCCGCTTTTCTGCTTTTAACGGGCACCTGGTTGGTATCCTGTAATCAGAAACAATCTCCCAGTCAGGTCAATGCCGGTACGACGAATCATCTTTTAAACGATTCATCAGTACGGTTCAGTTGGCAGGTGACCGGATGCGCTGAAAAAGGGGTTGCCGGCAAATCCAGGTCCGGCACTGCGTTTTCCGAATTCCCGGAGCAGCAAGTTGAACTCAGTCCCGAATTGCGGGTTGCAGGGGACTCAATCAGCTATACAAGGGTTGTTTCTCATCTCTGTTGCAGACAGGTAACCGTAAGTACAAAAAGAGAAAAGCAAACCCTGACGATAACCGAATACTGGTTCAGGCCAGGTTGCAAGTGCAAGTGCAGTTCCACCGTAAACGCCGTCATAGGTCAACTTCCAAAAGGGGAATACCAGCTCTATGTTATCGAAACAGGCACAGACCCCGTGAATGATAGTCCGGTCAATGCGGCAGATACCCTGTTGCGGAGGAGTATTACTGTTCAGTAAAATACTTATTCACAGGAGCGATCAGGTTTCAGCATATGGGGGCATCAACGTAATTTGCGGCCATGATGGATTATCTAAGTGGCCTGAACGACAGGCAGCGGGAAGCGGTATTGCATAAAGACGGGCCGATCATGATTGTGGCGGGTGCAGGCAGTGGTAAAACCAAGGTACTGACCACCCGCATTATTCACCTGATGGCCGCCCACCGGGTGGATGCGTTTAATATACTGGCCCTGACCTTTACCAATAAGGCTGCCAAGGAAATGAAAGAGCGGGTGGAGAAGATCCTTGGCAATGGAGAAGCCCGTAACCTTTATATTGGTACGTTTCACTCCGTCTTTGCCCGGATCCTCCGTTTTGAAGCGGAGAAAATCGGCTACCCCCGCAATTTCACGATTTATGATACGGATGATGCCAAGAGTGTGGTGAAAGCGGTTGTCAACGAGATGAATCTCGATGATAAACTGTATAAGCCTAACCAGGTGTACAACAGGATATCTTCGGCCAAGAACGCCCTGGTCGGTCCGGCCGAATACCGGAATGACTACGGATTGCAACAGGAGGATATGCGGGCCAACCGTCCTGCTATCGGGCAGATCTATGATACCTATGTAAAGCGTTGTTTTAAAAACGGCGCGATGGATTTTGATGACCTCCTGCTTAAATTTTATGAACTGCTGAAGAATGTACCGGAGAGTCTTTCCAAGTACCAGCACAAATTCAAATACATCCTCATCGATGAGTACCAGGATACCAACCCCGCTCAGTATGAAGTGATCAAACTCCTGGGGGCCATGCATGAAAATGTATGCGTAGTGGGGGATGATGCACAAAGTATCTACTCCTTCCGTGGTGCCACGATTGAAAACATCCTGCAGTTCCAAAAGGACTACGATGAAGTGAAAGTGGTGAAGCTGGAACAAAATTACCGCAGTACCAAGAGCATACTTCATGTGGCCAATGAAGTAATCAAGAACAACAAAGGACAGATCGAGAAAATACTGTTTACCGATAACGGGCAGGGCGAGAAGATCAAACTGATCCGGACCATGACGGATAATGATGAAGGTAAATTTGTAGCGGACAGTATACAGGAACAAAAACTCCGCAATCATTACAGCAATAAGGATTTTGCGATTCTTTACCGGACCAATGCCCAGAGCCGTGCCTTTGAGGAAGCCCTGCGCCGGATGGCCATCCCTTATACAATCTATGGCGGTATCAGTTTCTACCAGCGCAAGGAAATCAAAGACCTGGTGGCTTATCTCCGCATTATTGTAAATCCAAGTGATGAAGAAGCGATCAAACGGGTGATCAACTACCCTGCCAGGGGAATTGGCAAGACTACGATGGACCGGTTGATCCTGTCCGCCAATGAAAACAACATCACGCTCTGGAAAGTCTTGGAAAATGCACAGCAGTTTGGTTTCAGGGCAGGTACCCTTTCTGCCCTTGATGAGTTTGTAATCATGATCAAAAGCTTCGCCAGCATGCTGAACAATAAGAATGCCTATGAAGTGGCGGTGCATGTGGGTAAGCAAACCAACCTGGTGAAGGAGCTATTCAATGATAAGAGTACAGAAGGGGTTCAGCGATATGAGAACATACAGGAATTACTGAACTCCATTAAAGAGTGGACAGAGAGTCCGGATAATGAGGATGGGGAAGTGGTGGATAAGAGCCTGGCCTCTTATCTGCAACAGATCACGTTGCTCACCGATGCGGATGAAAAAGATCCGGATGCTGATACGGTGAAACTGATGACCATTCACGCGGCCAAGGGACTGGAGTTTGGCTGTGTGTTTGCCGCCGGACTGGAGGAAATGCTTTTCCCCAATGCCATGGCTATTAATACCCGGGAGGAACTGGAAGAAGAACGACGTTTATTTTATGTAGTGGTTACCCGGGCCAAGCAACGGCTCTGGATCACGTATGCGAATACACGTTACCGTTTCGGGCAACTGGTGCAGAATGATCCCAGCCGGTTTATCGAAGAGATTCCGGAAGATTACCTGGACCGCAGTTTTGCCGGAGTCGGTTCATCAGGAAAGCCCGCAAATAACTGGGGCGGCGGTTCTGCTTTTAACCGGATGAAGGGCTGGGGCAGTGATGGCAAACAGGATCATGTACGCGAAGCGGAGAAACGATATGGCGCCCCGCCTGAGAAAAAGCAAAGCACCCCATCTTATCTTGCTCCGAAAGGGGCTCCACCCAGAGTGGTGGAGCATACCCCGTCAGAAGATTTTGTGGCCAGTGACACGTCCAACCTTCAGGCCGGACAAAAAGTGGAGCACCAGAAATTCGGTTTTGGAGAAGTGATGAAAATGGAAGGCGCTGCCCATAATCCCATTGCCACCGTGAAGTTTGAACATAACGGGGAGAAGAAGATTATGTTGAATTATGCGAAGCTGCGGATAGTGGAATAATGAGTAATCAGTAATCAGTAATGAGTGTCTTGACGGTTGAAAAGTCATTAATCTTCTGAAATCTCCGAAAATCGGGTAGTAAATAACTTTGAAGATTATTCGATATTTACTCATTACTGATTATTCATTACTCATTCATGATTGCTCCTTCGGCAGCTAAGCCTACTCCATCCAAATAAACATTCTTAGCACATTCACTTCCCCATGCCCACCGCCAAACAAAAGAAAAAATTCCGCCGTTTTATACTCATCCTGGTACTAATTGCCCTTTTAGGAGTAGCTGGCTGGCGCGGCTGGCAGTGGTGGCAGTTACGGCAAGCCCGTTATACCCATTACCCGGCTTTTGGGATATCCATTCCCGGTGGTTATTCCATTCATGGTATTGATGTGTCCAAATACCAGCACCTGATTGCCTGGGATGGGGTTAAGAAAATGAAGGTGAAAGAGATTCAGCTGGGCTTTGCCTTTGTTAAAGCCACGGAAGGCACCGGATATACTGATCCGCAGTTCAGGCGCAACTGGAAAAAATCAAAAGAGGCTGGCATAGTACGCGGAGCCTATCATTTTTTTACCCCCTCCAGGGATGGTAAGGCCCAGGCGGCTAATTTCATCAGTGAAGTGAAACTGGAGGAGGGGGATTTTCCCCCGGTATTGGATGTGGAGCAACTTAACAGTACGCCCGTGTCACAACTGAAACGGGAAGCCAAAGAATGGCTGGAGATCGTGGAAGCCCATTATGGGGTGAAGCCGATTATTTATACCAATGTTGATTTTTATAACCGTTACCTGGGGGAGCAATTTGATGAATACCCCCTCTGGGTGGCCCATTATTACCAGCCGGTTCAGCCCCGGATCAGGCGGGGCTGGGTACTCTGGCAGCATAGTGACCGGGGCCGGGTTAACGGGATTGTTTCTCCCGTTGACTTCAATGTGTTCAATGGCGATTCTGCGGAATTCCGGCAACTGCTGATCCGTTGAACAGGATATCCTGCAGGCTTAAATTGTAGTAACTTGTCCGTTCAATTCAACAAATGGAACAGGGCTGGGACGATGATATAAAAGTCTTTTTTGTGAAAATCCTGAATTCAGTCGCCATGACCTTGTTATGGGTACTGGCAGCAGTCACCGCAGGACTTTATTTCAAGCTGGCCCTGGTCGGAAGTACTTCTTTGACCGGTCATATCATTTTTTACATTCTATTGGCTGTTACTTTTTACGGGCTGGTTCGTTATTTGTACAGAACCTGGAAGAAACCCTGAAAATACCCTCGCGAGGGGATTGTCCGGTTTACAGATATCCCTATTTTAGTCACTCATTCTACAACCGCATGGAGATAAAGCAGCTAAGTAAACGGATGGTCATTGCCGGCGCCTTATTGATATGGACGATCAAATTGTTCATTCGTCCTTTCTTTCATTTTGACCAACCACTCCACTTTTTTCTGGGTATTGCCCCGAATTTCCTGGGTTCTTTTTTGCTTCCCTTTGCCGCTTGTTGGTTTTTCAGCGGACGCAATCATTTCATCGCCCGGGTACTTCGGGTGGATGGGGTGACCGACCTGCGTCAGTTCTGTTTGCTTGGTTTCGGAATGTTGGTGCTGAATGAATACCTGCAACTGATTCCTGTATTCGGCCGGACCTTTGATTATTTTGATATCCTGTTCTCGTCCTTCGGATTGGGTTTATCCTATTTCGTATTTGGGAAACTGCAACAGAAACTGCAAATTGCTTAACTGCTGTGATCGGCAATGATGACCCATTTGCCGTTTATTTTGCGGAAGAGCAGGTTGTAATGCCCGCCCACATTCCCGATGCTACGCTGCAGCGACCATTTTCCCACCACGAAGTAATATTCATCAGACAATCTTTTTACACTCAGTAATTCGAATCGAAGCTTTCCCATGGCAGCCGTATCCGGGTAGCCTCTTTTATAGTTGTTCAGGGTATTGGTCCAGCCATAGGTCACCCCGCTTTTCCCGATAAACATCAGGGAATCATTTTCCCAATAACCGTCCATAAACCGGTCTATATCTCCCTGGTTCCAGGCGGCTGTTTGTTTATCAAGCAACTGACGGATGGCCGTTTCATCGTTTGATTGTGCACCGGCCGTTGCGGACAGGAGCAGGCAAATGAGTAGCAGGTATGGTTTCATACGCCAATAGATTTTTAGTAAGATAAGTGAAATGCGGGAAAACGCTCAGTGATTGCAATCATCCGCATGGGCATGATTATGGACCTGGCAGGAACGGTAATTGTTGACATGTGCCACTACGATCAGGATGACGGCAGGTATCAGCAACCAGTTATGGTATTCCAGTAAAAACTGTTTTAAAACCAGGAATACAAATCCGGTATAAAAAAGTCCCATGGGCAGGAGACTATGGTGATGTTTTTTGTAACCATGATACAGTGAGTATGTACCAATCACCAGGGCCAGTCCGATCATACCAATTTCGAAACCGATATGGTGGATGATATTGATCCCAAAAAGAGGTAGTGTACTGAAAAACAGGGGCAGCAGGGCACAATGAATAGCACAGGCCAGTGAAGCCCCGATACCTAATGCGTCCCAGTTGATCTTACCTTTCATTCGAGCTGGTAAAGATATGAAAAGGCAACATAGTTGCAAAATCTAATCGAAAAGATATATCTGAACTTTCCGGGGCTTAACTTTGTTTTTTAAAGGATATAGTATGTCGAAAAAGGGATGGATTTATACGTTGTTTTTTGTGACGCTGGCACTTGGCTTTTATTTTGTGCTGGCCCAGGTCATTCCCGGATTTACCACACCTAAAGTAGTGCCGGTCAGTTTTGTACGTCCCTTCCGTTTTACCACGCAGGATGGCCAGCCTTTCACGGAGAAAGAAGTGGCCGGCAAAGTGTATGTGGCGGAGTATTTTTTCACCACCTGTAAGACGATCTGTCCGATTATGAACAATCATCTGCGTGAAGTTTACAATGAAATGAAGGATGAAAAGGACTTCCTGATCCTTTCGCATACCTGTGATCCGGAAACAGATTCGGTACCTCAGATTAAAAAATATGCAGACTCCATGCAGGTGGATCATCGCCGCTGGATCTTTCTGACCGGTCGGAAAGACAGCTTGTATAATACCGCACGGATCAGTTATACCATTGATGATCCGAATAATAACCTGAAGCGGATTGAGGATCAGTTTTTGCATACGCAGTTCTGGGCCCTGGTGGACCGCAACGGGGATGTACGGAAAATTTATGATGGTATCAAGTACCAGGAAGTGAGAGAAATGATAAAGGATGCCAAAAAGCTGCTGAAAGAATAACCGGTCTTTTTAACGAATGTATATGTCTAAACAAGCGACGCAAGATATGGAAACCCGGATTGCCTCTCTCCTTAAGCGGAGTGACCTCAGTGTAACGGAGAGCCGCCGGAAGATTCTGCACTTATTCCTTGAACAGACAGGTGCCCTGGCACATGGAGATATTGAACGCAAAGCCGGGGAAAAGTTTGACCGGGTAACTGTCTACCGCACTTTACAGACTTTTGTCGAAAAAGGCATTATTCATACAATTCCCACTGCCGATAATTCCATCCGCTATGCACTTTGCAAAGACGAATGTTCCGGCGGCCATCATCATGATCATCATATCCATTTTGTCTGTTCCCAATGTGATAATACCTATTGCCTGGATGATGTGGTGACACCCGATATCAAATTACCTAAGGGCTACCAGGCGGAGCATGTGGAGGTGGTGGTGGAAGGGGTTTGTAAAAACTGCCGGTAATACAATGAACTCCTCCTTCGCTAAAGCTTCGGAGGACAAGCAAGAACCAAAGATGCCATAAAGAAAAGAACCAAGAAGCCAAGATGCCAAGATCCAAAGAAGCACCAAGAATCCAATTTCAAATAAATTTCAATAGATAAATCTCAACCCATTCTTCCGGGTTATGGTTGGAATTTGGAGATTAGCAACAAATACTTCAGGGCAGAAGGTGATACTTACTTAGCACGACTACCGACTACTAACTACGAACTACTAACTTCTTCTTCAGAGCTCTTCCCGACCTTTATTAAACGTACAACTTTAGTAAAAAACAAAGCCCCGGTGTAGAAACATCGGGACTTTAGGTTAAGGCTCTGATTAGTAGCTATTTTTACTGCAATGATACATTGCAGCAATATGGTTTAGTGCAATGGAGCATCTATTTTTCAAGTTCAAATGTAGTATGGTCTTTTCATATTTCCGAAAAAATGATATACCACTTTCGGGGTATTTTTTGCTGTTTAAAGCGTATCCAGCTCAGTTTTAACAAATTCCATCAGATCTTTTATGGCAGCCGGGGAGAAATCGAATTGTAAACCAGCGCTTTTGAACAATTCGGGTAAGGTTTTGGTCCCTCCCAGGCTCAGTGCATTCACATAATTCGCGACTGCTTTTTCCGGATTTTGTTTGTATTGCTTCCACAAACCGATGGCCCCCAACTGTGCAATTCCATATTCGATATAGTAAAAGGGGACTTCGTACAGGTGCAGTTGCCGGTGCCAGGAATAAAGGCGATAGGATTCCAGACCCGAAAAGTCGATCTCGGGAGAAGAAAACTCAGTCAGGATTTCCAACCATTTTTCTGCTCTTTCAGTGTTAGTATGAACCGGATTTTCATAGACCCAGTGCTGGAATTTATCAATAGTGGCGATCCAGGGGAAGATGGTGATCACCCGCTCCAGTTGCTGTTCCTTTGCCCGTTTCAATTCTTCTTTTTCCTGGAAGAAAACCTGCCAGTGATCCATGGAAAAAAGCTCCATACTCATACTGGCCACTTCCGCAATCTCAGTGGGATATTCTTTGAATCCGCTCAGTTCC
>CAUJFR010000454.1 GCA_963169885.1 Bacteroidota bacterium | reverse complement strand
CTGCAGGTATTCCACCACCGTATTATTCGTCGCTTTCTTAAACCTTCGTTCAAAACTCCGTCGGCCAATGGCAAAACGTTCGGCCAGTTCATCCACCGTCACTTTATTGGTATAATGCGCTTCGAGCCAGGCCTGCACCTGTTTGATCGTATCATCTTCATGCGCCCGCTGTCCGTTGAACAACATAAACGCCGCCTGGCTGTCCCGCTCAATATCCACCGCAAAATACTTGGCGGCCAGTATCGCTGTTGGCCGGTCGGTATATTTCTCCACCAGGTATAATAAAAGGTTCCAGTAGGAATTAGCCCCACCGCTGCTATACAGCCGTTGTTCATCGGTGATTATACTGCCATCCACCATTTCCACATTGGGAAACATGGTCCTGAACTCATTGCAAAAACCCCAATGAGTGGAACATTTTTTTCCATCCAGCAATCCGGTGGAGGCAAACAGAAAAGCACCCAGGCAAAGAGAAGCGACCTCCGCCCCTTTATTATATTGTTCAATAATCCAGGGGATCATCGCTTTGTTAGCATCGATAGCGGCTGTCAGATTACCGCTCAAAGCTGGTATGATCACGAGGTCGGTTTGCTCCACTTCATCCAGCAACAGGTCCGCATGTACGGAGAATGCAGCATTGTCGAGTCGGGTTTCCCTCCGGACCGCCACCAGTTTTACTTCAAACAAAGGATCTCTTCCGGCTGCCGCGAGGAATTGATTTACAGCAGAAAAAAGATAGCGGGGATCAGCCACCGCTTCGATTACTGCTGTCTCCGGGACAAGAATAGATACATGTTTCATGTTTTAAAGGTATTAAAACTACCTGTCGCAATCAACCCTTTGAATTGTCGTTTTTACCGGTCATCCCTTTTGTTTAATCTCATTAAGTTTACATTGCAAAACAAAAACCAACATGTCTACTCCAACACGTATCACGGTTGAAGCCGTGATTTCAGCTCCGGTTGAAAAAGTTTGGGACTGTTATACTGGTCCGGAACATATCATGCAATGGAACCAGGCCAGTCCCGATTGGCATTGCCCGGCTGCCACGAATGATCTCCGTCCGGGAGGTAAGTTCTCTTCCACCATGGCCGCCAAAGACGGCAGCTTCAGCTTTGACTTCTGGGGCATTTATGATGAAGTAGATACTCATAAAAAAATTGTCTATACCATGGGCGATGGCCGCAAAGCGGATGTCTTATTTACTAATAACGAAAATGAAACCCGGGTAACCGTCCTCTTTGAACCCGAATCTGAAAATTCACTTGAATTACAGCAAGGAGGGTGGCAGTCGATATTGGATAGCTTTAAGAAATATACAGAAAGCGGTTGTTAGCTGTTAGGTGTTGGCTGTTAGGAAACAGCCCGTTCTAACTAGTCGGAAGTTAGTAGTTCGTAGTTAGTAGTCAACAGCCCGTTCTAAGAAGCAGTTCTTCATAGAACGTCAGCGTACTTCGTACTTCGTACCTCGTACTTTGAATTTCCTCATCGTCCTTTTTAAAAACATTATTCACCATAAAAACGACCCCATGGCCCGCGTCTCCACTTACCTCAACTTCGCCCGTAACACGGAAGAAGCATTTCTTTTTTATAAGGATGCTTTTAAAACTGAATTTATCGGACCAATCATGCGCTTCGGAGAAGTACCGCCTCAACCCGGTGCGCCTCCAATGGCAGAAGCAGATAAAAACCTGGTGATGCATGTTGAATTACCAGTCACCGGCGGACATATACTGATGGGCACCGATGCACCAGAGTCATGGGGCTTTACCCTGAACTTCGGGAACAATGCCCATATCATGCTCGAACCTGATAGCCGGGAAGAATGTGACCGGCTGTTCAATGCGCTTTCCGTTGGTGGAAAAATCTCCATGGCCATGCAGGATATGTTCTGGGGCTCCTACTTTGGCAGCTTCAGTGATAAGTTTGGGGTGATGTGGATGGTAAGTCATACACCAATAAAATAGGTGTTCGTTGTTAGCTGTTCGGTGTTAGGGAACGGCTCGTTCTAAGAAGCAGTTCTTCATAGAACGTCAGCGTACTTCGTACTTCGTATCTCGTACTTTATAGTTGTTCTTATAAACTTTTTAACTTGTTAACTTTTCAACATGTCCAACAATATCCACCCCTGCCTCTGGTTCAACGGCAACGGCAAAGAAGCCGCAGAATTCTACTGCAGCCTGTTTCCGGATTCCCGGATTACGTTTGATACCCCAATGGTGGTGAATTTCTATCTGCATGGACAAAAATTCATGGGGCTGAATGGCGGTCCGATGTTTAAGTTCAATCCCTCCATTTCCATGTTCGTCACCAGTGAAACCAATGAGGAGATCGATGCGCTCTATGCAAAACTGATAGAGGGCGGTATGGTTATGATGCCGTTGGATAAATATGAGTGGAGTGAATACTATGCGTTTGTACAGGATAAATTCGGGCTGGCCTGGCAATTATATAAAGGAAGCTACAGTTCGGTAAATCAGAAGATCACTCCTTGCTTCCTCTTTACCGACAGTCATTTTGGTAAGGCGGAAGCGGCCTTGAATTACTATACGAACTTATTCCCTTCTTCTTCAGTCAATGGTATACTGAAATACCAGGACAACGAGGGAGCCGAAGTAGCAGGTAAAGTCAAGCATTCCCAGTTCATCGTTGATGACAAAGTCTTTATGGCTATGGATGGCGCCGGCAATCACGGTTTTGCTTTTAATGAAGCTATTTCATTTGTGGTGGAATGTAAAGACCAGGAAGAGATCGATCATTACTGGAATTATATGACCAGCAATGGCGGGTCAGAAAGCATGTGCGGTTGGCTCAAAGATCCCTTTGGAGTGTCCTGGCAAATTATCCCCGCCAATATTGGGCAAATCATGACGGATCCGGTTAAAAGTGTCGGGGCGATGAAGGCGTTGATGCAGATGAAGAAGATAGTGATAGCGGAATTAGAGCGTAGTCGTTAGTCGATAGTAATGAACAAATCTCAATAAACCCCCCTTAGAAGGCTTTGAGATTTGAATATTGATTTTTCTTTGGATCTTGTACATTGATGCTTCTTTGGCATCTTGGTTCTTGGTTCTTAAACACTAAAATTATGAAAAAACAAACAATCCTTATTTTATACTGGGTCTTCACCCTCCTCTTCTCCGCTTTCATGATCTGGTCCTCTGTGCCCGGGATTAACCCAAAAGGTGAAGTCCTCGAGTTCATGAACGGCTATCTCGGCTACCCTGTCTATTTTATCCATTTTATCAGTATGGCCAAGATCATTGGTTCAGTCGTCATCCTGATACCCGGACTGAATAAAATAAAGGAATGGGCCTATGCCGGTCTTTTCTTTGACCTGGCTGGTGCTTTATTCTCCATTTATATGGTGCAGAAAAAATTCGATGCCGGTACGTTATTTATCCTGGTTCCGGTATTACTCGGCGCGGCGTCATATTATTTCTGGAACAAACTGAAAGCCGCCTAATCCCCTAATTCCTGTTTCCCAATCCCTCTAAACCATGATAAAAGGCAAAAAAGTTTCAGATGTGGATCAATATATCGCTGGTTTCCCGGCCACGGTAAAAAAACGCCTGGAAGAAATGCGCAAAACCATTCGTGACAATGCCCCGGATGCAGTGGAAGGGATCAGTTATGGCATGCCCGGTTTCAAATACCTGGGTAAACCGCTGGTGTACTTTGCCGGTTATGAAAACCATATCGGTTTCTATGCCACGCCCACCGGACATGAAGCTTTTAAAAAAGACCTGGCTGGTTATAAAACGGGGAAAGGATCGGTGCAGTTTCCATTGACAGAACCCCTGCCCCTGGCCCTGATCAAAAAGATCGTACAGTTCAGGGTAAAGGAAAATGAAGGGATGGCCGCTGCCAAAAAGAAAACCGGTGCGGCCCCTGAAAAAAAGAAAGCAGCAAAGGCAGCCCCTGCTGAAAAAGAAGCAACCCAGGTTAATGCCTGGCTGGATAAACAGGAACCCGCTGTACGGAAGGAAATTGATGCCGTCCGCAAACTGATCAAAAAAGCAGCCCCCATGCTGAATGAACGGATCAAATGGAATGCCCCCAGTTATTACACAACTGCCGATTTATTCACCTTCGGTCCATATAAAAACAAACGCATCCTCCTCGTCTTTCATCATCCTGCGATTGTGGAAATCAAATCCCCTTTACTGGAAGGAGAATACAAGGACCGGCGACTGGTGTATTTCAACAACAGCAAAGAAGCCGTTAAAAATGAAAAGGAACTGTCCCGTATCATTCGCCTTCTAACAAAAAAAGCCGGAAAGCTCTAACGCATAACAAACAGTTCACTACTTATAACTTAAAACTTACAACTTACCTCACCTGCTTCAACCCCTCCAGACAAGAAGCATCACCTGGCTTAGCCAATAAAGCTTTACCGAAAAGCAGCTTCGCATCATTGCTCCGGCCCATATTCAGATAGGTCCAGCCCAGCATGTGATTGCCATCATAGTCAAAGGGATAGAGGTTGATGAGTTTCTCAAAATACCGGGCGGCCGTTTCATACTTCTTCCGGTTGTACCAGATCACACCCACCCAGTAATTGGCCTTGGTCTGCTGCGGATCAATTTTTAATATATCCTCATACACCTGTAAAGTTTTATCTGTCAGCTGCAGCGCGGCCAGCGGCTGTATCAGTCCAAACTTCGCCTCCAGCGAATACGGCCGTAGATTAACGGATTTCTGGTAATAAGACTGCGCTGTGGTATACTCCTTATTCAGATAAGTGAGCCAGCCCAGGCGGAGATTCAGTTCATAACTCTTCTCGTCATATACCGCTTTCAGCGAATTGATCGCCGCACTATATTGTTTGTTGGCCTCCTGCGTATAGCTTTCATTAAAAGCCGCCTGCCATTTACTTTCAGACTGGGCACTGGCTATCAGTACGGCAAATAACAGTATACTGCCGGTCATTATTTTCTTTAAAGTTTCCATATAAGTCCTCCTGTAATTGATTGTTGGGTGAATGTATTGTTGGTTCCGTATAAGGCTCTTTTTTCATGCGTATAACCCAATTGAAGCTGGATTTGCTTCAGCAGGATATAGGTGGTGATGCCGGCCTTGGCGGTATTGGGGTCGATGGCATGATACACATACAGCTCATCATTCTCCGCGAGGTTATGAAACCGCCCGGCTGTAATATTTCCTTCGAGCCAGATGGCGGGACTGAGCTGCACCCCCAGCACCTGTTTGAAATTAAAGGCCGAACCTGTCTGCTGCCTTAACATCCCCGTGGAAAAACTATAGAGTTTCAGATTACCCAGCGGATACAAGCCCAGCTGCAGATTATATTGTTGCAGGGAGGTATCGGTCAGCTTGCCCACAATGGCATCGGCCTGCAGATCAAAATAGCTGTCATAGTATTTTA
>CAUJFR010000453.1 GCA_963169885.1 Bacteroidota bacterium | reverse complement strand
GCGACCATCAGGAGAAAACAGACAACAGCCCCGATCAATAAGGATTTAACAGGAAGGTTACGGAACACTACCATGATCATTCCATAACAGGCATAATCAAACAGTATATCGCCCCACCACAACAGTATCCAGGCATTAATCAGTCCAAAGACCATCAGCCATAAACTCCGGCGGATGAAATACTCCAGTGGTTTCACCCCATCCAGTTTTTCTTCCTGTCTCTTCATAAATAAAATGATCCCGGCACCATATAAGAGGGAAAAAATCGCCCGCTGGGTGCCTTCCGGAAACCACTCGACTAAATACCAGAGTTTGTAATTGATTGTACCGGCCTCATTTAATACCGAAGGGTCCCAGCCAGAAGGTACCGCTAAACTAAATCCCGGAATATTCATCAGTAAAATGCCCAGGATGGCCATGCCGCGTAAGGCATCGAGGATAATAATCCGTTCATTCTGGCTGACAGGGGCCGCCAGGTTTTGGTTGGTTGGACTGGACATGTATGGTTGGTTTTTGTTTCTATGTACCGGCTGGAATAGGAAGAATTGCCGGGATTGCCTGCATAAGGTTTTCCCACCACACTTGTCTGTTGTTCGGATTCTTGTAAAAGGTAAGAAAAGTTTAGAAGTTGAACGGTTGAAAAGTTAACAGGTTGCCGTTTAAGGACTAAGCGCTATTGATTATCGTTAAATCTTCTGATTAATGCCTGCAGCCTGGGGAAATACTGATCCACATCCACCGATGGTTTATCGGCTACTTTAGCCAACACCAGTACGCCGGCCGCCCCTTCGATAGCTGTTGGGTTACTCAAGACCATATGCCACCTGCCTTTAAGGATTTCAAGACTGTCTTCAATACTATAATTGAGGTTGAGCATATTGAAATACATACAATAGTCTTCAGGAATGGTATGATGTACGATACCGTCCTGGTAAAAGATAACCGGAACTCCTTGTTCCCGGCTCACACGACTGGTCAGTCTGCCGGCACAGTCACAGGAATCCGTACTGAGCTTATTGCCCCCGGTATAAATGCCCCAGATGGCCTGACCTGATTGTTTGATCTGCAAACTGAAATTGACAAACACATTCTGCTGAGTCCGGTTGACATCCACACTCATCACACCCACCCATTCACCGGTGAGGTCGGGGGATTGGCTATATCCCATCAGGGAAAACAATAAGAAGAAGGAAAGGGAAAAAGACTTTTTCATACTGGAGGTTTTGGTGGTCGACTATCACACTACGCAGGCGGCATATGAAAAGATACAATACCATTTTGCTAAAAAAAACACAAAAGAGAGAATAATAATCGCTTTGTCAATGGTAACGATGATACGTGGAACCCAAGTGTATCACTTTTCGACAAACCCACTCACCACTCACTACTCACCACTTCCCTCAATACTGCATCAAACGCTTGACCATCTCTCCCAACCTCGATTTCGCCAGAAAATTCTTCTCTAATTCAATACTGAATGGAACCGGCGTATCCAGCGAAGCACAACGCATCACCGGCGCATCCAGCATGCCAAAGCAATGCTCCGAAATCCAGGCCGCTATCTCTCCACCCAATCCGCCGGTCAATGTGTCTTCGTGTAAGACCAGCACGCGACCGGTCCGTTGAACGGCCGCACGGATAGCCTCATAATCCAGCGGTAATAAGGTACGCAGGTCCAGTATATCGATATCAATCTCCGGATGAGCCGCCGCATATTCTTCGGCCCAATGAACTCCACTGCCATAAGTAATGATAGACAGTTCACTGCCGTTCCGTACATGACGGGCTTTGCCTATTTCTATTTCATAATATTCGGATGGTACAGGACCACTCACCGAACGATAAAGTGCTTTATGCTCAAAGTACATCACCGGATTGGGATCATTGATGGCAGCAATCAGTAATCCCTTTGCATCCATTGGTGTACTGGGATATACCACTTTCAGTCCGGGCGTATGGGTAAACCAGGCTTCATTACTCTGACTATGAAAAGGACCGGCACCTACTCCAGCCCCTGTAGGCATCCGCACCACTACATCGGCGTTTTGTCCCCAACGGTAATGGATCTTTGCCAGGTTATTAATGATCTGGTTAAAGCCCACCGTCACAAAATCGGCAAACTGCATTTCCATCATACTCTTATATCCTTCAAGCGAAAGCCCGAGGGCCGAACCCAAAATAGCACTCTCACATAATGGAGTATTCCGTACCCGCTCCTTCCCAAACTCTTCCACAAACCCTTCCGTGATCTTAAAAGCACCCCCATACTCCGCAATATCCTGTCCCATGAGAATGAGATTGGTATGCCGCTGCATAGATTGATGGAGGCCTTCTTTGATGGCGTCAATCATGCGCTTCTCAGGTGTTAGCTGTTCGGTGTTAGCTGTTAGGAGGTTCGGAGAAGCTGTCGGGTGTGAGGTGTCGGGTGTCGGGATATTACCTCCCGGTTTTCCTCTGAAAGAAGAGCGAGGGTTTGCGGCTGTTGACTCCCGACTCTCGACTGCCGACTCCCGACTATTGACTTGATCTTGGCTGTTGACTACTAACTTCCGGCTACTATCTACTAACTTGTATATATCCCCCAATTCCTCCTGCGTATCTGCTACGACAGGTTGGGTATCAAACCCAACCTTCAGTTCTTCTTCAATCTTATGCTTAAATTCTTCTCTTATCTGTTCAATGGATTGTTCATTCAGTACTCCGATCGATTTCAGGTAGCCCTCATAATTTTTGATCGGGTCTTTTTGTTCCCATAAACGGAATAAATCCTGCGGTACGTACTTGGTACCACTGGCTTCTTCATGTCCGCGCATCCGGAACGTCATGCACTCGATAAGATAAGGCTTCTGGTGTTTAATGCAGAACTCACGCACTCCTTTGATGGTATCGTATACGGTGAGCAGGTTATTGCCATCAATCTGGATGCCTTCCATTCCGTATCCCTTTGCCTTATCCAGTAAATTGATACAACGATATTGTTCATTCACGGGGGTGCTCAGGCCATACCCGTTATTTTCAATGATAAAAATGACCGGCAGGTCCCAGACCGCGGCCACATTCAGGGCTTCATGAAAATCACCTTCACTGGTAGCCCCGTCACCGGTAAACGCCAGGGAGACTTTATTTTCCTTGCGTAATTTATGAGCCAGGGCCACTCCGTCGGCAATCGCCAGCTGGGGACCGAGGTGGGAAATCATCCCGCAGATATGATGTTCACGGCTGCCGAAATGGAAACTGCGCTCCCGCGCCTTGCTGTATCCTTCTTTGGCACCCTGCCATTGCATAAAGAGTTTACTCAGGGGCATATTA
>CAUJFR010000452.1 GCA_963169885.1 Bacteroidota bacterium | reverse complement strand
GAGTGATTGAAAAAGTAGAGTAGCAGAAAGTAAACTGGAAAAAAGTAGTTGAAGGATGGTCGCCATCCGAAACAGATACCAGCGTACTTCCTTTTTCATTATTTCAGATTCAACTTTATCTGCAACTCCTCAAACTGCTTCTCATCAATCGTCGCCGGCGCATCGAGCATCACATCGCGTCCTGAATTGTTTTTCGGGAAAGCGATAAAGTCGCGGATGCTTTCGCTGCCACCTAAGATGGAGCAGAGCCGGTCGAAACCGAAGGCGATACCACCATGCGGGGGCGCACCGTATTCGAAGGCGCCGAGCAGGAAGCCGAATTTGTGCAGTTGTTCTTCCTTGTCCATGCCGAGGGCCGCGAACATTTTTTCCTGCAGTTCGCGCTGGAAGATCCGGATGGAACCACCGCCGATCTCATTTCCGTTCAATACCATGTCATAAGCATTAGCCTTGATATTGGCATAGGGATGCTGCAGGTATTCCGCCGCATTTTCAATCACGGGGTTATTATTGATCATTGTTTCGATCTGTGCCGGCTTCGGGGAAGTGAACGGATGGTGACGGGCCACCCAGCGGTTGCCTTCCTCATCGTATTCAAATAACGGGAAGTCGAGAACCCAGAGTAAACGAAATTCATCATCCTTACGAAGTCCCAGCCGCTTGCCCATTTCAAGGCGGAGTTCGCTGACGGCTTTACGGGTTCTTTCTTCAGCACCGGCCAGGATCAATACGAGGTCACCGGCTTTGGCACCTGCGGCATCGGCAATGGCTTTGAGTTTCTCCTCACTATAGAATTTATCGACACTGCTTTTATACGTGCCATCGGTATTGCACTTGATAAAGACCAGTCCTTTCATCCCGATTTGCGGACGCTTCACCCATTCGGTCAGTTCATCCGTTTGCTTGCGGCTGTACTCGCTGCATCCAGGAACGGCAATGGCAATCACAGTTTCTGCTTCATCAAACACTTTAAAGTCGGCGCCATCGATCAGTTCAGACTGACCTTGTTTGTTTGTATAAACAGACCCTGGTTTTTTCAGGTTCAGCAATTTCATGCCAAAGCGGATATCGGGTTTATCGTTTCCGAAATTCCACATCGCATCTTCCCAGGTCATACGCTCTACGGTATCAGTATAGTCAATGCCTTTAACGTCCTTAAAAATAGATTTGATTAATCCTTCAAACATGCTGAGGATATCTTCCTGCTCCACGAAGGCCATTTCGCAGTCGATCTGGGTAAACTCCGGCTGGCGGTCGGCCCGCAGGTCTTCATCGCGGAAACATTTTACGATCTGGTAATAACGGTCATAGCCACTCACCATCAGCAGTTGCTTGAAAGTCTGGGGCGATTGGGGCAGCGCATAAAACTGGCCGGGGTTCATTCGGGAAGGCACGACAAAGTCGCGGGCTCCTTCAGGGGTGGACTTGATCAGGAACGGCGTTTCAATATCCATGAATCCCTGGTTGTGCAGATAATTCCGGGCGGCGCGGTTTACAGCATACCGCAGTTCGAGGTTACGTTTTACTGCATTTCTGCGCAGGTCAAGGTAACGGTATTTCATCCGCAGATCATCCCCTCCATCGGTATCATCCTGGATGGTGAAGGGAGGGACGGCTGATTTATTCAATATTTTATAGGAACTGATGGCGATCTCAATATCGCCCGTAGGGAGGTTCGGATTTTTATTACTCCGCTCACTAACGGTACCGGTGGCCTGTAATACAAACTCACGACCCAGGGGACTGTCCTCCAGTTCCTTGTTCAGGTCTTCCCCGAAAAGCAATTGGGTGATGCCATAACGGTCACGCAGGTCCACAAATGTGATCGCCCCGAATTTACGGACGGTTTGTACCCAGCCAGCGAGGGTTACCTGGTTGCCGGTATGGATTGCTCTGAGTTCGCCGCAGGTATGAGTTCTGTACATAGTGAGTTGATAGGTTGAAAAGTTGATAGGTTGACAGGGCCGTTCTATTAGAAAATCGGCTGTGTCCCGGGCTTTTGGCCGGGGTGCAAAGATAGCAAATCGGGGTATATTTTCCGGTCGTATCCATCCCTTGTCAGCGAAGGGAAAAATTGTAAATTTGCTGTTTTATGCCCGGGGATACCACCACCACACCTTATTCTGATTCAGCCGGTTTCGACAACTTTTATATTTCCACATACGGAGATACGATCTGGTTGCGACCTCCGCCTCCTGTTGAAGAGTATCAGCCATATCAGTCAAATGCAAAGACTAGCGGTGAAAGTAAGCCAATGGATTCAGCGGATATAGCCATCATTTTCGGATTGTTTATACTTTTTTTGGCCCTTGCTAATTGGAAAAAGAAGGAAGAAGAGGTGCCCTATGCTGAACTTTCCCCGGAAAAAAGAAAAAAACTGGCGCGGGCGGTTGTTGAGGAGAAAGGAACTGAGTATGATGACTGGCTGAGCAGGTATAATCCGTACTATGCCAGTTTGCCCTTGCATATGCGTTCAAGGTTTATGCAACGCACGGTGGAATTTGCTCAATCAAAGGAATTCCGTTTTCATGAACTGGAAGAGGATGAATCCATTCTGATATTAATCAGCGCAGCCGCCGTTCAGCTGACATTCGGCCTGCCGAATTTTCTGATGGATTATTTCCATGTGATCCATGTGATCCGGAAGGAATATGTTTTGCATCATGACAATGAAACCTATTATGGCCATGTCAGCCGGAACGGGATCTATATTTCCTGGGATCATTTTGCACGGGGCTATCATGACTATACGGATGGGGTCAATGTGGGACTGCATGAGATGGCGCATGCCATTTCCTATGATGTTTTCCTTGGTTACCAGGACCGGCATGACCGTGGTTTTAAAAGACGGTTGCAGGAATTCCGTGTGGAAGGCGGCCCTGTTTTCAGGGCCATGAAAGAAGGCGATCCTCATCTGCTTGACAGTTATGCAGCCACCAATTTTGATGAATTCTGGGCGGTATGTGTTGAAACCTTTTTTGAAACACCCGAATCATTAAGGGATGAGGAGCCGGGGTTATATGCAACCATTTGTGAACTGTTGAACCAGGACCCTACCCGGCAAGATAAAATCATTGATAAAAGAATGGCCGGTATCCGCTATTAATTACATTGTCGTTGTTTTGTGTGCTCTTTTTTCTTTCGGCCTTATCACCGCATAATAGTAAAACAGTATTACTGCACCAATCAAAAAAGGAATCAGGGCCATATGTTTTCCGGTCCAGGTGCCAAAGACAATGTATTCATCAAAATGAAAGAATTCGCTGATCATCCAGTACCCATTGGCGGTGATCCAGAAGGCAATGGCCAGGTTGTGGGCCAGCTCTGATTTCAACTGACGGGTACGCCACGCTATCACAATGGCAATGGTCAGGGTGGGTATAAACATGGCCAATCCCAGTTCGCGCCAGATCATACACCAACTGATATCTTTTACCAGCCAGAAGACGATATGCATATTCTCCATCCGCCGGTATTGGGCCGGGATGCTGTACACAGCTTCATTATTTTGGTTCATCCGTAAAAATTAAAGCAAGGAAGTTAAGAAATGTTGCGGGAAAGTATACGGCTA
>CAUJFR010000451.1 GCA_963169885.1 Bacteroidota bacterium | reverse complement strand
GTGATGGGCTGTAAAAAGAAATACCAGAATAAAGGAATCGAGTCAGCATTGATCCGCAACCTTCAGCTGGAAGTAATGCCGCGCAACACGATCAAAGGCGTGGAACTGGCCTGGGTGGGAGACTTCAATACAAAGATGCTGGCCATTCATGAAGCCACGGGCGCTGCAAGGGATAAAGTTCACCGGACTTATCAATTTACTTTTTCTTCTCAAACATAAGCTCCTGTGCTTTCTCTTTATCCTCCTTCTCTTTGAGATCGAACATGGTACCGAAGACATGATCCCAGATGGTGGAGCTGACGCCGAAACCCTGGTGTTCGTTTTTATAGTGGTGCAGGTGATGATTTCTCCAAAGCGGTTTCATCCATTTAAAGGGCGGGTTCCAGGCATGGATGGCATAGTGCATGGTGCCATACATGAGGTAGCCGATGAGGAAACCGGGAAAGAACATGAGGGCATATGAGCCCATAATCAGCCACTGCGTACTAAACAGGATAGTGGCAATGATCAGGCTGGGAACAGGCGGCATGAATAAACGTTGCCGGTCACGGGGATAGTGGTGATGGTTGCCATGCATCGTATAAACAATTTTGGTCGCCACCTTACCCTTCGGTATCCAATGAAAGAGAAACCGGTGGGCCAGGTATTCGAAAAAAGACCAGAAAAATGCACCGCCAAAGAAGGTCAGCAGGATGGTACCTGTACTGTAGTCATACTTTGTAGCAGCCAGGTAAATGATATAACTCATGATCGGAATGTACATCCCCCAGATCACAAGCGGATGGGCCTTCGTCAATGCCTCCAGGAAATCGTTCTCGAATAGGCGGGCCTGCCCTTTATTGTGAATCTTCTCGAATTTCATGCTGCAAAGATAATACGGGCAGGGTTGATTTTTGGTGACCAATATCCGGTTTTAACAATGATAAAATAGTTGCAAATAAAACTATCTAATCCGGTTGCAATAAATCATCAATCCGTACAAACCGATAACCTTTTGTTTTTAAATATTTTATTAATGCGGGCAGTTTATAGAAAAATTTATCATTTCGGCCCGGACCAGCCCCCGCGTGCAACAGCAGGATAAACCCATTCAGTCCTGCCGGCCTTCTGCCCTCGTAACCGGTAATGGAGTTCAGGATGGTTTCACTGTCGCGGTAATTTTTATCGGTATCCCTGGTATAGTCGGATGTGCTCAGGGTGCCAGGTGTATAGTTGATCAGTTGCATTCCATACCGGGCCGTCCAGTCTGCAATGGAATCATTGTACCATTCGTAGGGGGGTAGAAAGTAGCGTGACTTATTTGCTTCGATCCCATGCCTGGCCATGGCCGCATAGTTATCGGCCAGGTCCATACTAAACTGTTGCTCATTCAGGAGCAGGCTGTCCCTTTTTGTCCAGTCGCAGTACAACAAGTGCTTATCCGAATGGCCCCCCAGGTAATGCCCGCGGCGGCGGAGTCCTTTGATCAGCGGACGGAATTGTTCGTTGCGGTAAAAATCGCCGGTCAGAAAGAAGGAAGCCTGAATATTTTCTTTCAGCAACAGGCTGTCGATAAAGGTCCCGCCTTCTCCAAATTCATGCCCGGTAAACACGAGGGCTATTTCCCGGCGGGTACTGTCACCCCTGATAATAGCACCCCGATTCAGGCTGAAGTTCTTTTTTGTTTCTTTACCTTTTAATTCCACACTTTCCCATGGCAGCATCTTTGGTGGTTCCGGTTCGGGTTCTGCGCCGGCTTCTTTAGCCGCCAGCAGGTAGATCAGCGAGGCCGTGCCGTCCATAGTGGGCTCATTAGTGCTGTAATCACCATAGTCATCATGATACACGGCCAGGTTACTTTGAAAGTCAGCATATTCATCCGCATCCTTCAGTTGGATACCGATCAGTCCGTTGAAAATACTTCCATAGACCGGACCATCCACCAATCCCCCATCGATCGGGTAATTTTTTAAATGGGTAAAGGCTGAATGCGGATCCACCGGTGTATCGCCCCATGCCGGTAAACCATAGACCATGGATGTACCCCAGGGATTGCAACCAAAGAGCCAGTCAAAATTGGCCTGCTCGAGTTCACTGAACTGTTTATCGCCGGTGAGTTGTTTGTACCAATAACACTGAATGGCAAATGAAGTCGTGAGGTTATTGCTGCACCAGATATAGGGAATGCCGCGGTAAAAAGCATTTGACTTTGCCTTGTTCCATACTTTCTCTATTCCTTGTTTATAATAAACAGTGATGGTACTTCTGGAATTTCCTGTCAATTGTTTCGCCAGTTCATAATGACCGGCGTTAATGAACGGATACCACTGATAGTGGGCAGCGGTATCAGCCCCCAGCCATGGCGTCAGTTTCTCTATCTGTGCAAAGGCAAAAGACTCCGCCCGGTAATCGATCTTACGTGTTGTATTATATAAATTAGCAGCGGCCAGTTCCATATCATCCGACCAATTCATTTCCGCATAGATATAAGGTGAGCGGACAGATACGGTTTGCGTAAACCCGGTTTTCTTTTTTCCAAATCGGTAGGCAGAAAATGACATCTTAGTAAGCAAAGAAGAAAATGCCGGATCCGATTTTTTGAAAACAGAAGATCCTAATCCAAATGCACTTGAAAACTTCCCCGCCGTCGAACTCGTTCCCGTAGTCGCATTCATA
>CAUJFR010000450.1 GCA_963169885.1 Bacteroidota bacterium | reverse complement strand
CTGTCTGTGTCAGTGATTTTTCATTCCGCAGAAAGCCTTCTTTGTCGGCATCGAGAATAGCTACCAACGATACCTCCGGAAGATCCAGGCCTTCACGCAATAAGTTCACGCCAACGAGTACGTCAATTTTACCGAGTCGCAGTTCCCGTAAGATCTCCACCCGTTCCAGGGTATCCACTTCGCTGTGTATGTATTTGGATTTGATATTGATCTTGTGCAGGTATTTATCCATTTCCTCTGCCATGCGTTTGGTCAGGGTGGTCACCAATACGCGATCGCCCATTTTGATCCGCTTATCCACTTCTTCCAGTAAATCATCGATCTGGTTTACACTGGGACGAATTTCAATCGGGGGATCCAGCAGACCTGTAGGTCGTACTACTTGTTCTACCACTATACCTCCGCATTTTTCCAGTTCATAATCATCCGGTGTGGCTGACACAAAGACCACCTGGTTGGTCATGGATTCAAATTCATGAAAATTCAGCGGACGATTATCGAGGGCGGAAGGCAAACGGAATCCGTAATCAACAAGGATGAGTTTGCGGCTACGGTCCCCGCCATACATGCCACTTACCTGGGGGATGGTCTGGTGACTTTCATCGATGATCATCAGGAAATCCTTGGGAAAATAATCCAGCAGACAGAAGGGCCTTGTACCCGGGCGACGGCGGTCAAAGAAGCGGGAATAGTTTTCGATGCCGTTACAATAGCCCAGTTCCCGGATCATTTCAATATCATAATTCACCCGTTCATTGAGTCGTTGTGCTTCGATGTATTTGCCTTCCCGTTTGAAGTATTCAGCCTGTGCCGCCACTTCATCCTGTATTTCATATAATACCTGTTGCAGGATATCTTTTGGCGCCACATACAAATTGGCGGGGAAGATGGCCGCGTTTTCCATTTTGGCGATCCGCTTGGAAGTCACCACATCAATGCTTTCAATTTCTTCAATCTCGTCGCCGAAGAAAGTGATACGGTAACCATAATCCACATACGGGAGATTGATGTCGACCGTATCTCCTTTTACACGGAAAGTACCCCGGTTGAAATCAATGGTGGTCCGGTTGTAAAGTGAATTAACGAGGGCATGCAGGAAAGCCTGTCTTGAAATGGTTTCTCCTTTACTGATCCGGATGATTCCGTTTTCGTAATCTGTCGGATTACCCATACCATAGATGCAACTGACTGATGCAACTACAATAATATCGCGTCTGCCGCTGAGCAGACTGGAGGTCGCCCGCAGCCGGAGTTTATCCAGTTCATCATTTATGCTCAGGTCTTTTTCAATATAGACATCACTGACCGGCAGGTAGGCTTCGGGTTGGTAGTAATCATAGTAGGAGACAAAATACTCTACGGCATTTTCCGGGAAGAACTGCCTGAACTCGCCATATAACTGGGCCACCAGGGTTTTGTTATGGGTGAGAATCAGGGTTGGGCGCTGGGTGTTCTGAATCAGGTTGGCAATGGTAAAAGTTTTACCGCTACCGGTTACGCCGAGCAGGGTCTGGAATTTTTCACCATCATTAATCCCTTCAGTTAATTGCCGTATGGCGTCGGGCTGATCACCGGCGGGTTGAAAAGGCGTATGCAATTGAAAAGGCATAGTGCAATTTACTTTAACCGGTTGGTGCAGGCGAAAACGGTCTCTGCTTTATTTAATTTTTCTTTGGGTATAACCTGAATAGTCCGGGAGCAGTGTCTCATATTCTGTATGCATCAGGGGAGAAGTCAGCAGGAAATCGGCCGTAGAGCGGTCACAGGCCACGGGTATATTCCAGGTAGCGGCCACCCGGAGCAGGGCCTTGATATCCGGATCATGTGGCTGTGCTTCCATCGGGTCCCAGAAGAAAACAAGGACATCGATTTTTCCCTCTGCAATGGCGGCACCGATCTGCTGGTCGCCACCAAGCGGTCCGCTCAGGAAACAATGTACTGGTTGTCCAAGCGCTTTACCCAGCAAAGTGCCAGTGGTACCAGTCGCATGGAGATTATGGCTTTTGAGTATTTCTTTATTATAAACAGCCCATTCCACCAGTTCCTTCTTTTTATGATCATGAGCCACGAGGGCGATGTTCTTGCGCTCTTTTAGTATTCTTCTTTCCATATTGGAAAATTACTTAAAATACCGGAATCAGGTGTCGGGTGTAAGGTGTCGGGAGTGAGGGAACAGCCCTTTCTTAGAAAAGCTGTTAGCTGTTAGCTGTTAGGAAACAGCCAGGGAATCAGGTGTCGGCTGTGAGGTGTCGGTTGTGAGGGAACAGCCCCTGAAATCAGTCGGGAGTTAGTAGTTGGGAGTCAACAGCCCCTCATAAGTAAAGGTGGTAGCTGATAGGGAACAGCCATTTCGTGTTTTTTCGTGAATTTTTGTGGCAAAAAAAACGGCGCTCCGAAGGAGCGCCGCTATATGCTTCTGTTGTAAAATTATTATTTCAGTTCTGCAGATACGGTGATAGCCGGCTCAGTAGCAATTTTACCTGCTTCGATTGGAGCACCGGTGATACCATAATCAGCCAGTTTGATGCTGAAAGAAGTAGTGGCTTTCAGGGAACCATCTTTTACTTCAAAAGTTACGGTAGTAGTAAGGGGTTTGGTTACATCGCGTACAGTCAGTTCGCCGGCAACGGTAACACTATAGGTACCCGCTTTATCAAATTTTACTTTTGACAGATCAGTGATCTTTCCTACGAATGTGAAGGTGGGGAATTTGGCAGAGTTCAGCCATTTTTCACCATTGAAATGGTCCTGGATCATTGCATTGCTGAATGCAAAGTTCTTCACGATGGCTTCGAAACCAACCTGGCCACTTTTGGTGTTTACTTCACCAACTACGGTTTTGTTATCGGCTTTAGGCAACGCATCTTTCGGCGTAGTGGCATCGAAAGAAATTGTCGCAGAGCTTGTTTTTTTCACTTGCGCGAATACGGCAGTAGAAAGGGTAACGAGGGAGATGATAAGGAATACTTTTTTCATGTGTATTGTTGTTTTGTTTGTTGACAGGTTATTATTTATTTATTGCGGAACGTTTGAAATTGATTACCGTTGCCTGACGAAGCCGGCTGAATATACCTCCGCTGCAGGACGCTTTGATGGAAACAGAATCACCCACGGCCATTTTTTTAACCGCCGCCACATCCGCTGCCTGGAAATCAAAAATGGCATAGGAGCCGGAAGTGGAATCGGTGAATTTTACATTGATCGTACTGTCAGCTGCTTCGAGTTCGGAGATACGGCCATTTACAACAATGATCTTATCGGTATATTTTTTATTGGCAGTACTGTCACTGCTGATAAACTCCTGAATGAGTTCGGCTGCGTTGACCGTATAAGCCGGTTTTTCTTTGGTTGTACTTGCAAATGTTTCGTTTTCAACCTGGTACTTGACAATACTATAACCACCATAGGCGAGTATCGGTCCGATCAGTATCCAGGCGGCTTTCAACAAAATGCCATCCGGGCGGCTGGTCCATATAAAGAGCAGGGCAGCCAGGCCATGAATGTAAAGTGAGGGTTGAATCATCCCAGACAGACTCTTACCCACACCCAGATCAAGTAATGTATGAGTAAAGATGGCATACATTGTTGCCAGGGTAAGGGAAAGAGAACCGGCAATGGCAGCAATCCATCCTGTTTTTTTGCCTTTATTATGCAGGAAGGCGGCCACTATGGTTAATACAGGAATTAATAAGAACAGATAAAAGGTAAAATTCAATTGAGGATAAGGATTAGCCAGGCCAAACTTGTCAGCCGAAACAGCAAAGAAATTCCCGATTGGCAGTTCAAGACCACTTAGTTTATACTCTTCCCATTTTACCCAGGGAAGAAAAAAAGTAAACAACATGGCTGAAGCAGCCAACAGGTGAAGGGAATTTTTTTGTGTAGTTGTCTGGGGCATATAGTTGCTTAAACGATCCGGACCTGTGCTTGGTTGCGAATCGTTAAACAAATATACAATGTTTAAACATTGAATGAATGTTTCAAATGTAAATTATTTGTGAAGATCCCGGTGTTTTAAAGGGTTATCAGGGTAGGAACGAAAGCTTTTTATTGTAAATCAATGATATAGAAAACAATTACCGACAAGCAAAAGGGCCGTAAAAATTTACGACCCCTTACTTACTAACCCATTAAACTAATAGACAATATGGCTTATGTTGTCTGCATTTCCTTGATCTTTTCGCGGATCTTGCCTTCGATCTCTTTGGCCAGTTCCGGATTGTCAACCAGAAGTTGTTTGACGGAATCACGTCCCTGTCCCAGCTTATCACTATTATAGCTATACCAGCTACCACTTTTCTGTACGATACCCAGTTCCGTTCCCATATCAATGATTTCCCCGTTTTTGGAGATACCTTCCCCGAAAATGATATCAAATTCAGCTGCACGGAAAGGAGGAGCTACTTTATTCTTCACCACTTTTACTTTTACGTGGTTACCGATGGCTTCATCGCCGTCTTTTACCTGCTGGGTACGACGGATATCAAGACGAACGGACGCATAGAATTTCAAGGCATTACCACCCGTGGTTGTTTCAGGATTTCCAAACATCACACCGATTTTCTCGCGGAGCTGGTTGATGAAAATACAGATAGTATTTGTTTTAGAGATAGTGGCGGTGAGTTTACGCAGGGCCTGACTCATCAGACGGGCATGGAGACCCATTTTGCTGTCTCCCATTTCCCCTTCCAGTTCGCTTTTAGGAACCAGGGCGGCTACGGAGTCAATCACCACTACATCCAGGGCACCGGAAAGAATCAGCCGGTCAGCAATTTCGAGGGCTTGCTCGCCGTAATCAGGCTGGGAAATCAGCAGGTTGTCAACGTCCACACCCAGTTTCTTGGCATAATTACTATCAAATGCGTGTTCCGCATCGATAAAAGCGCACATCCCCCCTTTTTTCTGTGCCTCAGCGATCACATGGGTGGCGATGGTGGTTTTACCGGAAGACTCTGGTCCGTAGATTTCTACCACACGACCACGGGGAAGACCGCCGATACCAAGGGCCACATCCAGGCCAATACTACCAGTGGAGATCACTTCCTGTTCTGTTTCGGTTTTCTCATTCATCATCATCACACTTCCCTTGCCATAATCCTTCTCAATCTTATCCATAGTAAGTTTGAGGGCCTTCAGTTTTTCGCTGTTTGCTGACATATCGGTTGATTTTTCTTGTTTTGCCATTTTTCAAAATTAGCGGAATGAACTCCCGCGGGTGTAAAAACTAATTAACAATCAAAACTAAATCAATTAGCAATACATAGCTAATATTTTTTGGATTATTTTTCCCGGATTGGCTGTTTTTTTCCGGACAGCAGGACGGTGTTTTATGGATTTTCATTGGGAAAAACACCAGGAAACCGGGGTTTTTATGGACCCATATCTGTCAGGCAGGAGCTTGCCTAAAAATTTAGCAAAATCTTTTTATGTACAATCGGGAATGCGGGATTAGCCAAAAACCTGTGCCGCGATCATCGATACAGCACCCAGTGCCAGTCCGCCATAGATTTCTGCTTTTGTATGATCTGATACGATAAAACGGGCGGTGCAGACCAGTCCGGCTACCAGTAAGCCAACAGAGAGATAAGGGCCGAAGTTCAGCGCCTGCGTAAAAGCGAGCATAAACAGAAAGGTTACGGCAATGCCCATTGAAATGGCATGCAGACTGATCTTCATTCTTGTATTTACCATCAGTCCGGTCCAGGAACTGATCCAGATGGCCAGTGCAAAACGAATGGCCATATCCGGATACCCGGGCAGGTTATGCCATACATACCAGATCCAGAAATACCAGACACCGCAGGCTACGAGCGGAATGATACGGTCTTTCTGTTTTTTGAGTTGGATGGATTCAATAAATCCGAGGGCCTTTAATAATAGTACAGTAACCAACGGAAAGAAAAGATACATGGCCGCAGACTGCAGCATCACCATTAGTTTCTGCCGTGGATCGAAGCCGGTAAACTGAAATGGATGCTCATAAATAAGAAATGCCATGACATATAAAGGCACAAATACCGGATGGAATACCCAGGAGATAAAACGGGCCATTAGGCGTAATACCAGAGGTTGATTTTCCTGATTGTTTATATGATCGCTTGATGCTGAGGTTACTACAGTATTCATTTGTTGTATTCTGGCTGCAAAGTAAGGCAATCTGCAAAAAAGGGTGCGGTTTTTGTATATTGGCAGGGCGCGCCAGACTGGTAGGGAACCGATTTTTTACAAATACCTCAGTATGAAGAAACTACTGCTTGCTATTCTTTTAATCTCCGCTGCTTTCCAGGGATCGTCCCAGAAAATCGATAAGGCGAAAATGCAGGCTATGTATGATTCCATCAAAGCGGCGGGCATCCGCCACCCTGAATTTGTCATGGCACAATGCATGCAGGAAACAGGCAACCTGAAATGCAAACAATGCTGCCTTCGCTATCATAATCTCTTCGGTTTCTATATAAAAGGAAACAAATGTAAAAAATTTGAATCCGATGCGGCCTGCATCGCCTACTACAAATCCTGGCAGGACAAACGCTATGATAAATGGCGGGCCAAACATCCTAAGGCCGACTACTATCACTTTTTAAAACATGTGAAGTACGCCACCGGGGATAAATACACGAATGAACTGAAGCCGAAAGTGGCGTGGGTGAAGAAGTATCTGAAGCTATAAATAATTCAAAAGTCAAAAGTAAAAATTAAAAAACAGCGTATTGACTTTAAAGAGACTTACAGGTTTCGGAGTACCTTTTTACTTTTTACTTTTGATTTTTGACTTGTCTTAACCCTTTTATCTTCTGTATATGAAACGGCGTATGCGCCGCGAAAATATTATTGATGAATAAGAGTTCATTGATTCCTTCAGCTTTGAGCATACCCAGGAAATCACCGGTATAATAACGCTGATCCACTACAATCACTTTTTCATAGTTATTGATCAGGAAAGGAGCAAAGGCATTTCCGTATGACTCCTTTACGATCGCGATCTTACGGCCGTTTTTTTGCTGGGTTTCCATTTTTACAATAGGGAGATCGCCCTGCAGGAATACTGAATAGCTATTGCCTCCGCTGGCGCCTTCTCCGTACATTTTTGATTTG
>CAUJFR010000449.1 GCA_963169885.1 Bacteroidota bacterium | reverse complement strand
TTTGCTTATTTCAGCGGATTCAAAGACTCCGCACTCAACAATTCATTTATCACCGCTTTGCATGGCAGCACCAGTGTATGGCGGCAACGGGGCAATGCCGTAGTGCAGATGTTACCCAATGGTACGTACCGGGAGATTGTGACAGGCTTTTTGCAGGGCAAGACCGAGGATAAAAGATATGGACGTCCCTGTGATGTGTTCCAGTGGGACGATCATTCCTTTTTTATCAGCGATGATAAGAACGGGGTGATCTATTATGTGTATATGGAAAAATGAGGGGCAGGTTTGCCATAATTTTCTTTCTTTTGTCAAATATTAAATTACCGTTTATGAAATTACTGGAAGGAAAAGTCGCCATTGTTACCGGCGCGGCCCGTGGTATCGGGGAAGGAATTGCGATCAAATTTGCTGAACATGGCGCCAACGTCGCTTTTACCTATGTAAGTGACAGCAGCGCGGAGAAAGCCGCTGCCCTTGAAGCTAAACTGACCGCCATGGGCGTGAAAGCCAAGGCCTATAAAAGCAATGCCGGTGATTTTGCCCAGTGCGAAGCCTTTGTGAATGATTTACTGAAAGAATTCGGAAACGTGGATATCTGCGTAAACAATGCAGGTATTTCAAAAGATAATCTGTTGCTGCGTATGACACCCGAGCAGTGGAATGACGTGATCCAGGTAAACCTGAACAGTGTGTTCTACATGACCAAGCAGGTGATTCGCCCGATGATGAAAGCCAAATCCGGGGTGATCATCAATATGAGTTCCATCATCGGCGAGATCGGCAATGCCGGTCAGAGCAGCTATGCCGCATCGAAAGCCGGTATCATCGGTTTCACTAAATCTGTGGCCAAAGAACTGGGCAGCCGCAATATCCGTTGCAACGCCATTGCCCCCGGATTCGTGGAAACCGATATGACCAGTTACCTCAAAGACGGCGAAGGTGCCGATAAATATAAAGCGGGTATTCCGTTGGGCAAATTCGCCTCCGCAGAAGATATCGCCAATGTAACCTTATTCCTCGCCAGCGATATGGCTTCGTATATTACGGGGCAGACAATTAGTGTGTGTGGGGGACTGAATATGTAAGGAAGCGAGAAGTAAGAAGCTAGAAGCGAGAAGGGAACAGCCGTTGTAAATTGAGCATTGAGCGTTGAATATTGAGCATTTCGTCTCCTTAGAAGAAAAATGTTCAATATTCAATTTTCTATGCTCAATGTTCATTAATTGTACTCCTGTCCTATTACAGCATTATCCAATAATAACCACTAAGTCAACAGGTGTCCTGACTACTAACTACTATCTACGAACTACTAACTTCCCACGACATCTCCCCGCCCTTCTCATCCTTCAGCAAAATCCCCATTTCCGCCAGCTGATTGCGGATTTTGTCGGAAGTGAAGAAGTCCTTGCGGCCCCGTGCTTCTTTGCGGATATCGATCAGCAGTTGCATCACCCCCTGCAGTTTGCTGTTGTCGGCTTCACTCACGCCTTTCAGTCCCAGGATATCTTCCAGCCAGGTTTTGAACCGGTTCTGGAGAAACTGGAAGGTTTCTTCGGATAGGGCGGTGACCGGAATCAGTTTATCTTTCATGGAATTGATCACCGGTACAATCTCAAACATATTGGCCAGCACTTTGGCGGTGCTGAAATCATCATTCATGAATTCATCAAACTCTTTCAGCAGCTTCACTACTTTGGTTTCCAGTTCAGGATCTCCTGCTTCTGCATCCCTGGCCTCACGGGTCAGTTTGCCCAGGTGTTCATAGGCATCCCATAAGCGCTTCAGTCCTTTTTCCGAGGCAAGCAGTGCTTCATTGCTGAAGTCGAGTGTGCTCCGGTAATGCGTTTGCAGGATAAAGAAACGTACCGTCATCGGGTGATAGGCTTTTTCCAGTATCGGATGTTCGCCGCTGAAGAGTTCGGTCAGTTTGATCACATTATTGTAACTCTTGCCCATCTTCCTGCCATTGATGGTGATCATATTGTTGTGGATCCAGTAACGGACCGGTGCCACATGATTGCAGATCGTACTCTGGGCAATTTCACTTTCATGGTGCGGGAACAACAGATCCATACCGCCGCCATGTATATCAAACTGGGCGCCGAGGTATTTAGTCGCCATGGCTGAGCACTCAATATGCCAGCCGGGGTAACCAACACCCCAGGGACTCTGCCAGCGCATGATATGTTCAGGTGAAGCGTTTTTCCAAAGTGCAAAATCCGCCATATCCCTTTTCTCTTCCTGTCCTTCCAGTTCACGGGTGGTTTCCAGCAGGTCGTCTATTATTCGACCGCTCAGTTTGCCATAATCATGTCCTGTTGCATATTTTTTTACATCAAAATATACTGACCCGTTAGATTCATAGGCATAGCCTGCGTCGATGATCTGTTTAATCATTTCGATCTGCTCCACAATATGCCCGGTGGCGGTAGGTTCAATGGAAGGCGGAAAATTATTGAACTGTGCCATGGCCCAATGAAACAGGTTGGTGTATTTCTGCACCAGCTCCATGGGTTCCAGTTTTTCGAGCAGGGCCTTGCTGGCGATCTTATCGACCGCTTCACGGCCTTCTTCCTCAAAATGCCCGGCATCGGTAATGTTACGTACATACCGCACTTTGTAGCCGAGGTGTTGCAGGTAGCGGTACACCACATCAAACGTTATGTAAGGACGGGCATGGCCCATATGACTTTCGCCGCTGACTGTGGGTCCGCAGACATACATGCCCACATGACCGGGTGTAATGGATTTGAATTCTTCTTTCTGACGGCTCAGGGAATTATAGACTCTCAGGTGACTCATGGTTCTTTATTGAATAGGCCTGTTAACATTGATCGTTACAGTCCGGCAAAGATGATTAAAATAGTTTGAAAAGAGGCCCGCATGGGGGCAGGTGATTAGTTGTCCCGGCCAGGACAACAACAGCAGGTATGGAAATTGGCTATTTGCATCAGGTGCAAAGATACTGCTTATTTGCCGGATTTTATAGCCATGTCGCTTACCAGCATGAAATGATCGGAGTGCTTGCGGGTGACGCGTTTGAACTGAAGTACTTCCAGTTCATTATTTGCCAGGATATAATCGATCCGGAGGGTGGGGGACAAGCCGGTAAAGCTGCGCCCGATCCCGGTACCTTTTTTCAGGAAGGCATCCTGCAGGTCGCCCCGGACTGTAAAATAGGTATAGGAATTGGGGACATCATTCAGGTCGGCGCAGATCAGGTAGGGATGGGGGCTGTTACCTACTACTTCATGTACGATATCGGCCTGCAGGCTCCGGTAAGTGATCCCTTTTTTTAATTTGGATAAAATGCCTTTTGAATTGGCGAGCAGACTGTCCTCCACACTTTTTATTTTTTCTATCCGCTCATAATCGTACCGGGTAAACTGCAGTGATTGCAGGTGGGTGGTGAATACCCGTAGGGTATCGTTATTCACCAGGAGGTCGGCATGCAGGAGTACATCCGGCAGGCTGGGACGGGGAAACCGGACCCTTCCGCTGTCGATGATGGGAAAGCGGGAAAAGATGATGGAACTGTAATAATGCCGGTCACCATCCGCATCAAACGAGAAATGATAATAGGGATAGCCCAGTGCCTGAACGGCCGCAATATTATCATAGAACTCGGGGTTGGTACAGGTATGGAATTCCTGCAGGCAAAGGATATCCGCATTTTGTTCCTTGAGCTGCTCCAGCATTTTCAGCCGGGTCTCACTGCCTTTATTGGTGTTCTTTTTTAATTCAATAAAACGGGCCACATTCCAGCTGACTACCCGGATGGCCCCGGCTTGTTTTTCCTTTTTAAAACTTTGTGGCTGATGGAAGGCCCAGAATACCGAAATACTTTTATAACCGATCAGCAGGCTGATAAAGGAAATCAATGCGTGTTTTGGCCGGAGAAGCATCAGCCAGCCCAGTAAAAAGAGAATTACGAGCAGGAGCAGGATTGGGAATGCAAGTCCCAGCACCGATATAAACCACCAGTTGCCTGGATTCAGATAGGGTACCAGGCAGGCCAGGAGAAAGACCAATGCCACGATCACATTTGAATAAATAAAAAACCGCTTGGTAAAAAGTCGGAGTTTACTGGCCATTGGTGCAATTTACAGAAAATACCAGCGAATAGGGCCGGAACGGAATTGACTAAATCTTTTGTAAATTGGGCAGAACAAAGCCACGTAGATGAGTATTGAAAAGGAAAACTTCCTCCGTACCCGGTTGGTGCCTATGCTGCAACAATTGCCGGCGGACACCCCTTCCCGATGGGGGAAAATGAACGTACAGCAGATGATTGAGCACCTGGCCGGGGATGCTTTCCGTACTGCCAGTGGCCGGCTGGTTTTTGAGAAAATATTAACCGCTCCGGAACAACTGGCCCGTATGCGGGCATTTATGATGAGCGAAAAGCCGTTTAAAGAAAATACTGCAAACCCGCTGTTGGGAGTGGATCCCATTCCCCTCCGCTATAAAACAGTGCAGGGCGCCATTGGCGCCCTGCAACAGGAATTAATTCATTTCTTCGAATCCTTTGAAAAAAATCCATTGTTAATCACCCGGAATCCCTTTTATGGTGACCTGAACTTTGATGAAAATGTGCAACTGCTTTACAAGCATGCTTTGCATCATTTGAAACAGTTCGGGGTGGAACCCCTTATGGCTTAAGTTTCGCATTAAATAAAGAATCGGCCTTGGCTAATCCGCCCAGGATAGCTTCCTTCACTTTGGTTACTTTACCTTTTTCACTTTCCAGGTACTTCAGGCGCATCTCCAGGTTATTCACAGCGGAATCCATATTGAATTCCGTCATCCATTTATCCATGGCGAAATCAGCGTAATTGAGATCATTCACCAGGGTCTCCAGTTTTTTCTTCAGGTCCACAGCGGCATCCTGCGCTTTGGACGGCAGTTTGGCAAGGGAATCCAGCATCGCTTTGGCCCGGGCCTGGGCGCCACGGACCTTACCCATTTTCGGCATTACTTCATCATGGCCGGCCATCACTTCATCAAAAAGTGAATCCACCGGTGACTTAGCCACCGCTTTACTGTCTTTCGTCTCGTGTTTGCTGTGATCTTCTTTACCGGCATTATTACAGGCCGTTAACAAGCTGATCGCTAATAAGGGGAAAATGATTTTTTTTATCATAGTTAATGTTTTTCTTCTCCGTCACACTTCTCGGTAATACCGTGAAAGATGTCGTGAAGTTCCGTTAATTGGGCTTTTATTTCATTATCTGTCCCATTATTTTTTATCAGTTTGTTGAGTTTTTTTACTCCTTTAACTAAAGTGCCCAGGTCTTTTTTGATACCCTTCTGGTTGTAACCTTCAGGGGCAGTGGATTTTTTCCAGGCAATGGCTTTTTCCAGCATTTCACCGCTTCTGGCTTTGATGGGCTCAAATTTCCCTTCTTCGGCCGGGTGGAAGGTCTTACTCATTACTTCATGGAAAGCATCTTTCTCGGTCCATTTTGCTTTTTCCTGGGCGGCCAATGGACGGGCAAATAACAAAGCGGTCATGGCAAAGGCAAACAGTACTAATTTTTTCATATCAAAAGTTTTTAGGAACCGCAAAGTTATTAACCTGAAAAGGCTGATTTACTGATTAAAATCATTCTCCCCTGTTTTTTGCATTTTCAGGTAATTTCGTTTCACTGAATGTTTGCTTATGACAAAACTGGAAAACTACATAACCGGGAAATGGATCACCGGTGACGGAGACGGGCAGGTTCTTTTTAATGCAGTGACCGGTAAACCGCTGACAGCTGCCAGTACAAAAGGACTTGATTTCAAACAAGTCCTTGACTACGGACGTACTGTTGGTAATCCCGCTCTCCGGAAGATGACTTTTCACCAGCGGGGTAATATGCTCAAGGCCCTGGCCCTGCATCTGCGTACCAGACTGGATGGATTTTATGCCCTCAGCTACCAGACCGGTGCCACAAAGGCCGACAGCTGGGTGGATATTGAAGGAGGCATAGGTAACCTTTTCGCAAACGCTTCCCTGCGCCGGCGTTTTCCCGATGATGTTGTCTGTATCGATGGTGAATCCCATAACCTGGGGAAGAATAACACCTTCATGGGCACACATATCCTTACGCCGAAAGAAGGGGTGGCCATTCATATCAATGCGTTTAATTTCCCCGTATGGGGCATGCTGGAGAAAATTGCAGTGAACCTGCTGGCCGGCGTACCGGCGGTAGTGAAGCCGGCTACCGTAACCTCGTACCTGACCGAAGCGGTGGTGAAGGAAATCATCGCCTCCGGTATTTTACCCGAAGGCGCTTTGCAGTTACTCTGCGGTTCAGCCGGTGATCTGCTGGATCATGTAACCAGTCAGGATGTCGTGACTTTTACCGGCAGTGCCAGCACCGGATTAATGCTGAAGAAAACCAAGGCCATCCTGGAGAATAATGTGCCTTTTAATATGGAGGCCGATAGCCTTAACTGTATTGTTTTAGGAGAAAATGTTACACCCGCCGATCCGGAGTGGGATATTTTTATCAAGGAGATCCGGAAGGAAATGACCCTCAAAGCCGGGCAACGTTGTACAGGAGTGCGCCGCATTTTTGTACCTGAGAATAAAATGGAAGAAGTCTGGAAAGCCATTGCCACATCGCTTTCACAAACGGTGATTGGAAATCCCCTGCATCCTTCCGTACGGATGGGCAGCCTGGCCGGACAAAGTCAGCGCAATGAAGTGCGGGAGCAGGTAAACAAGTTATTAGCGAGTTCACAGATTGTCTATGGCTCACTGGAAAGTGTGGAAGTAACAGATGCGGATGCCATGCAGGGTGCTTTTATGTCACCCTTGTTATTGCTGAATGATCAGCCTCATACTTCTTCAGAACCCCATAATATAGAAGCTTTCGGCCCGGTGAGTACCATCATGCCCTATAAAGACAGAGAGGATGCTATTGCCCTCAGTAAACTCGGCAAGGGCAGTCTGGTCAGTACGATTGTTACTGCCAATACCCGGGAGGCGCGTGATTATGTGGTCGGAGCGGCTTCTTATCATGGACGTATCCTGGTGCTGAATAATGAATGTGCCAAAGAAAGCACGGGTCATGGTTCACCACTTCCTTTACTGGTGCATGGTGGGCCGGGTCGTGCCGGTGGCGGGGAAGAAATGGGAGGACTTCGCGGAGTGAAACACTACCTGCAACGTACGGCCTTGCAGGGATCACCTACCATGATTACGGCTATCACCGGCGTGTATCAGCCACATGCCAAAGGAATCAGTACGGGTATTCATCCGTTTAAAAAATATTTTGATGAACTGCAGATCGGGGAACAACTGATTACGGAAAAAAGAATTATTACTTCGGAAGATATTGACCGGTTTGCCGATCTGACCGGGGATCATTTTTATGCGCATATTAAAACCACGGATTTCACCGGGACGATGTTTGAGCAACAGGTAGCACACGGGTATTTTATTATGAGTATCGCCGCAGGGTTATTTGTAGAGGGCTATGAAAAAAATCCGGTGCTGCTGAATTACGGAATTGATGAACTGCGTTTCACCAAACCGGTGTACCCGGGTGCGGAAGTGCAAATCCGGTTTACCTGCAAGGAGAAATTGCCCAATGATAAAAGGGTGATTGAAAAGCCGGAGGACTTTAAGCGCGGGGATGATATTGATAAAGGGATTGTGAAATGGCTGGTCGAATTTTTTGATGCCTCCAACGAGATTACGGGCGTGGCCACGATATTGACGATGGTGGCGAAAAAGCCATAGTTTTTGTCTGCGGCAAAAAAGGCGTGGCCACGGAAGTACACGAATAAACACGAAAGAATACAGAAAGGCAGGCCACGGATCACACGGATATACACGGATGGCCCCTTAATCCCCCAAAGGGGGACTTTAGACTCCGATAGATTACAAATACTTTTTATCAACGCTTTGCGTATTTGTATCCCGCAAAGCCAAAAAAGACATTTCCATAAACGGAGTGTCTTATAAATCTTAGCGGGAATAATTGCGCAAGACTAAAAGAAGGAAATGTTTATTGGTTTTGAGTCTTCGAAGTTCCGTTTGGGGAACCTGCCTGTCCGGCAGGCAGGTCCGTGTGATCCGTGGCCCTGTATTTTTCGTGTTTATTTGTGTGATTTCGTGGCCCTAAAAACCGCAAAGCGGCCTTTCATGACTTAACTTTACTATAGAAACTTATGTTATGGACGCATTTGTAAAATCATCTTTTCACAACGGAATTACCAGCATTGAATTCTTTCATCCGCAAAGTAATTCACTGCCAGGCCGGATACTGGATGAACTGGCCCAGGCTATTCATGCCGCGGGTAATGATGAAGCA
>CAUJFR010000448.1 GCA_963169885.1 Bacteroidota bacterium | reverse complement strand
CACAGCTAACCTCGCACACACAGGCTTCAAGCCTACGCTTGGCCACTGCGGCGGAATCTTTCAGTCGTAGCGTGCCGGAAGCCATGTTCCTTGGATTGGCCTTGGGGTCTTCTCCCAGGGCAATCAACTGGTCGTTGTATTTTTTAAAATTCGATTTATTGATCAGTACTTCTCCCCGTATCTCCACTTGCTGGATGCCCTGTTTGGAGAAGGCCGCTGATAATGGAATGGTTTTGATCTGACGGATATTGTTGGTGATCTCATCGCCCTCCACCCCATCGCCCCGGGTGGCCCCTCTTACGAGTAAGTCTTTTTCAAAAATCAGGGAGATGCTGGCCCCGTCAAATTTTGGTTCCACACAATATTCAATTTCATCCAGACCAGTCAGTTCACGGGCCTTGCGGTCAAAATCCTGCAGGTCCTCCGCATTATAGGAATTATCCAGCGAAAGCATGGGAACCAGGTGTTGTACCGTGGGGAAATCCTTGGTGAGTCCTTTGGCGACCCGCTGGGTGGGGGAGTCGGCCGTTACCAGTTCGGGCTGCTCCTTTTCCATTTTCTCAAGGGCTTTGTATAACTGGTCATACTCATAATCCGCAATCAGGGGCTCGGTAAGCACATAATACCGGTATTCATGAAAACGCAGCACGTTCCGTAGCTCCTCTATCCGGCTGACCGGTAAGGGGCCTGTTTTTAGCATGCGAATTAATTCATTAGTAATTTGTTGCGTTGATTTTGTGTGTTCGGCTGAATACATAGTCGGGGCTCTTGACCCGTAAAGTTAATCCGCAGCGGGGTATAAAAATTTCCCGTTTATACAGAATTGGATGGGAAAAATTAATGTGTCGTTAGTACATATTTGTTAACTTCGAATCCGGATGCGGCGGTCTCCTGGTGAAGACCTGCCACGCTGAATTGCTAAAAAAGCTTGCTATGAAAAGAACGATCCCTCTTTTACTCGCATTGGTATTGTTTGTAGTGAAGGCCAATGCCCAGTTATTAACCTGGACTCCTGATTTTTCCAAGGATAATGATAATATCAGTATTACCATGGATGCCAGTAAAGGCAACCAGGGATTGCTGAATTATGCCACTCCTGCCGATGTATATGTCCATATCGGGCTGATCACCAGTGCCAGTACCAGTTCCTCTGACTGGAAATATGCCAAATTTGCCTGGGCCAGTACAACAACAGCTGCTCAGGCTACCTATATAGGTAATAACAAATGGACCTATATCATCAATAATCCCCGGACTTTTTTTAATTCACCTGCGGGTGTACCTGCTGGTGAAACGATTCAGAAAATTGCCATTTTGTTCCGCAATGGTGCCGGAACAGTGGTACAGCGGAATGCCGATGCGAGTGATATGTTCATTCCGGTATATGATAATACCCTGGCCACCCGCTTTACCGTGCCTTTGTTTCAGCCTACCAGTACCCGGGTACCCGAACCGATCACCAAACAACTGGGTGATAATATACAGCTGACCGCCATCGCGAATATTTCCTCCACCATGAAATTATTCCTGAATGGAACGGAAATACAAACCGCTTCCGGGGTAACTACTATCTCCGCGAATCCGGTATTGACCACCGGTGGCAACCAGACCATCCGTGTGGATGCGATTGATGGCGCGACTACCAAATCAGAATCCTTCTCCTTTTTTGTATCTACCCCTGTCAACGTGGCCCCTTTACCTGCCGGTGTGCGGGACGGGATAAATTATGAAGCAGGCAATACATCAGTAGTACTGGTTTTATATGCCCCCAACAAAACAAGGGTATCGGTGATCGGTGAGTTTCCCGGCAGTAACTGGGCCGAGCAGAATAACTATGTGATGAACAAAACGCCCGATGGCAATTACTGGTGGCTGCGGGTCACCGGACTTACCGCGGGAACAGAATATGCGTTTCAATATCTCGTAGAGGGCAACCTGAAAGTGGGAGATCCATATGCTGAAAAAATACTGGATCCGAATAATGATACTTACATCACTCCCGCTGTGTATCCTTCACTGAAAGCGTATCCCACCGGTTTAACAACGGGAATCGTCAGTGTACTTCAAACGAATGCGCCGGGGTATACCTGGACCGTGAATAACTTCGCCCGTCCGGATAAACGCAACCTCGTGATCTATGAAATGCTGCTGCGTGATTTCATTGAGGCCCATGACTGGAAAACACTTCGCGATACCCTGAATTATTTCCAGACGATGGGTATAAATGCCATCCAGCTGATGCCGATCAATGAATTTGACGGCAATGAAAGCTGGGGCTATAATCCCTCCTATTTCCTGGCACCGGATAAATATTATGGTCCTAAAAACCGGTTGAAAGAATTTATTGACAGTTGTCACCGCCGCGGCATAGCTGTGATCATGGATATTGCCCTGAATCATACCACCGGCGATAATCCGCTGGCTAAACTCTATTGGAACAGCAGTACAAACCAACCAGCGGCCAATAATCCCTGGCTGAATGTATCGGCCACTCACCCTTACAATGTGTTCAATGATTTCAACCACGAAAGCCTGGCCACCCGCTACTTTACCAGTCGTGTAGTGGAACATTGGCTACAGGAATATAAGATCGATGGATTCCGATTTGACTTGTCAAAAGGATTTACCCAAAACGCCCAGTGTGGTGGCAGTACTTCCAACGAATCCTGTATTGCCCAATATCATGCCGACCGTGTGGCGATCTGGAAACGCTATTATGATACCTGCCAGTTAAAAGCAGCCGGCAGTTACGTGATACTGGAACATTTTGCTGCAGATAATGAAGAGATTGAATTATCGGATTATGGGATGATGTTATGGGGGAATGATACGTATAATTTCAACGAAGCCTCCATGGGTTGGGTCAATACTTCCAACTTTGAACGCTATCTCTATAATGCCCGCGGCTGGAGTAAGCCCCACCTGGTAAGTTATATGGAAAGCCATGATGAAGAACGGCTGATGTACAAAAACCTGAATTTCGGGAATAACAGCAACAGCGCTCATAATGTACGCGACCTGGCTACGGCCCTGCGCCGGATTGAACTCTGTGCCGGATTCTTCCTGGCAGCCCCCGGTCCGAAAATGGTCTGGCAGTTTGGAGAACAGGGCTATGATTTTTCCATCAATCGCTGTACAGACGGAACGATTAATACGAATTGCCGGTTGAGCAATAAACCCATCCGCTGGGATTATTTAACCGTAACCGGACGGAAAAGGCTCTATGATATCTTCAGCAGTATGAACAAACTCCGGGCACATTCCTGGTACAAAGATGTGTTTACGGCCAATAATATTACTATCAACCGCAGCCTGGCCGGTGCTTTTAAAACACTCACCCTGCGCAGTGCCACGGATACTTCTATGTTATGCGTGATTGGCAATTTTGATGTGAATGCACAAACAGGTTCGTTTACTTTTCCCAATGCAGGTACCTGGTATGACTATCTTGGGGGAGGAACTTTCACTTCCACTGGTGCCGCCCAGAGTTTTAACCTGCAGCCCGGCGAATTGCATGTCTTTGTGAACCGCAACCTGACCAATGCAGTGGTTACGGCAGATACCACGGTAACGCCGGCTGGTAGTCGTTTTGCGGCGCAGCTCTTCCCGAATCCGGGAGTGGCTGCTTCTCAGCTGGAAATCGAAGTACCCCAAACCGGTCTGGTCCGGGCCGAAATCGCAGATATCAGCGGACGTAAACTGGGGACTATTTTATCACAATCTTTCACAAAAGGGAAGCACCGGATAGCTATCGGTGAAAAAATAAGTATGTTGCCGTCAGGAATTTATATTGTGTCCATCCGGACGGGAACAAAAACCATCCAGTTAAAACTGGCGATTCAATAACAGACCAAAAGCTGCAGCGATGACGGAGAAAGCCTTACAACAACTGAAGACCGCGGAGACGGAGAAGATCAGTCACCTTGATTATTTCAATATTGGTATATCGATCGACTGTGTGATTCTGGGTTATGAAGAAAAAGAGCTGAAAGTCCTGTTGATCAAATCGGATATGCAGGAGTTTTCAGGACTCTATTCACTCTTAGGGGATTTTATAAAGCCGGATGAGGACCTGGAAGCAGCTTCCTATCGGGTGTTAAAAGAAAGAACCGGACTGGATGATGTATTCCTGGAACAGGTTAAGACCTTCGGCAATATTTACCGTCACCCGTCCGGCCGGGTTATCACCGTGGCTTATTATTCGCTGATAGATGTCAGCAACCATAAACTGCAACTGGACCTGAACGAACTGCACTGGCATAAAGTGGATGAGATACAACAACTGGCTTTTGATCATAAACAGATCCTGGATACCTGTCTTGGCCGTTTACGGGAACAGGTGATGGAACATCCGGTGATCTTTAACCTGCTGCCGGAAAAATTCTCCCTGCGTGAATTACAGGAGCTCTATGAAGCTATTCTTGGAGTGGAACTGGACCGCAGGAATTTCCGGAAGAAAATCTCCATTAAAGAC
>CAUJFR010000447.1 GCA_963169885.1 Bacteroidota bacterium | reverse complement strand
CTTTTCCGGTAACCGAATAGTATTTTTTAGTGGCATTGGTCTTCCAACTTCCATCAAGTTGCCAGGTGCTATCGGTCTGGTTACGTCGGAATGTGCTGGTTACTTTAATCCCCTTGTCCAGTTTTCCCCTGAAATTGTAGGAGATAATTTCATCGTCTTTCACTTCACAAATATCACCCTCAATAGTACCCTTGACCCTCTTAACGATGTAATACAGGGTGTCGTTGACAATGAATTCACTGCTGGAATAGCCAAATACCTTTCCCCGGTATTCGGTAAGGGCGATTTCAAAAGACTGGTCCTTACGTACAGAGCTGCTGTCGTTGTGAAGAGCACCCACCCAGAGACCGGTCAGGGTCTGACCATAAAAAAACAGGGGGGCGAGCAGGAACAGGAAACTAAGCCAGAGGTGTCTGGCTTTGAGCAGTGGCTTCACGGATAAGGAGATCGGCATTTTCTGGACTAACGGATTTACAGTTTATCGTATGTAATAACGTTTCTAACCCCTCCCGATTGTGCAGGGACCGGAAATAAAACTTGTCGTAGTACCGGAGCAAAATGTCAAAACTTTCGCTGATTTTGCCCTCTTTTAGCAGTAAAATGGCCGTTTTTGCGTTCAAATGACCCAATTTCTGGCTGATTCGTTCAATGGCGGCAATCAGCTTTTCCTGTTCTAAAATCCCATATTCGGGGATAATATGCTTCAGTCTTTCCTCAAAAGGGATGTCCAGGAACCAGACTTTCGATTGGCGCATGTTTTTCCAGAGGTCGCCGGGGATGTTGATGAGGCCGATGCGTTGGGATTCGTCTTCGAGCCAGATACAACTAGTTAGTAGTTCGTAGTTAGTAGTTCGTAGTCCCTCCTTAGAACTTATAGCTGACAATTCGTTGCTGAGGAGATTTTCGAACATCTCCTGTGTGGGTTGCGGGGGCAGGCCGATGGCGCCGAAGGCGGAGCCTTTATGGTTGGCGATGTTTTCGAGATCGATCACCTTCTCCCCTTTTTCTTTCAGGGTTTTGAGTAATTCGGTTTTACCCGAGCCGGTATATCCACCGATGATGTTGAAGCGGTACGGTTTTTTAAACGTTTCGAGAACATGATTCCGGAACTTCTTGTATCCGCCGATAAGCGTATAGACTTTGAAACCGTAAATATCCAGCAGCCAGGATACCGCGCCGCTGCGCATGCCGCCGCGCCAGCAATATACCAGTATGCAGTTCGCAGTAGGCAGGCTGCCAACTGCCGCCTGCCGGCTGCTGTCTGCCAACTGCCGGCTGCTGACTGCTTCTACTTCTTCCACCATCTTGCGCATTTTGGGGCCGAAGTAGTCGAGACCGATCTTGATGGCTTGTTCGCGGCTGATTTGTTTGTAAGCGGTGCCGACCTGTTTGCGTTCTTCATCAGTGAATAGTGGAAGTGAAATTGCCCCGGGCATATGCGCATGGTTGTATTCGCCGGGAGAACGCACATCGAATACAGGGTGTGTTTCCGCCAGTTTCAGGAATTCGTCTATGTGGATGCGTTGGACGGCCATGGTTGTTTGTAAAAATAATCAATTCGAAGGGCAAGTTGAACAGTAGGTTTATATCATTGGGCAGAAGTTGTTTGATGAAGTTTATAGTTCAACCCCATTCGGGGTTAGCAGAAGAAGGCAATTAAAGGGATATTGTTTGTTTTTGAAATCGTGCCAGATGTTTTTTCCGGGTCATTAATAGTTCAACCCCGTTGGGGTTGGAGGGCATTCAACTGATCACCTACCCCCGGGTTGACACCTGGGGCTATGAATGGTTCAACCCCATCTACCTTCGCCAAGGCTTCGGTGGACAAGTCGGGGTTAGCAGTTAAAGTCAATCAGTGTGATAAATTTAATTCCAGGGTTGGATAGCCCGGAGGGCTTAAATTTTTAATAGCCCCGGGTGCCAACCCGGGGAAACGTGTCCCCCTTTGCCCCCTCCAACCCCGAATGGGGTTGAACTATACCCGGTTAAACAGAAAAAAATTCACCATATAGGCGACGGTTAACCGTTGTTTTCACAACTGAATTACTTTACAATGGCCCCGGAAATAACACCGGATTTTTTTAAACAAAACCTTATTTTATGAGCACCTACCGTCAGATTTATTACCATCTGGTCTTTGGAACAAAATTCAGGGAATCATCCATTAATCCTGCAGCTGAAAAACAACTTTACAACTACATGTGGGGTATTGTGAAAGCACAAAAATGTAAACTATACCAGATAAATGGTATGCCGGATCATGTTCATTTGTTAACTGATCTGCACCCTTCAATATCGTTGAGTAATTTTGTGAAGGAGATCAAAGTATCCAGCAGTATGTGGATGAAAAAGTCCGGTTTTTTTCCATCATTTTTGGGCTGGCAGGAAGGGTATGGTTCATTTACCTGTTCAGAAAATGAAAGAGACCGGATAATAGGGTATATAAAAGGCCAGAAACTTCATCATTCAACAGAAACCTTTGAAGAAGAATACAGAAGGTTGCTTCTGGAACACCATATCAATTTTGAGGAGAAATACCTTTTTTAAAGTTCAACCCCTTCGGGGTTGGAGGACATTCAAATGATCACCTACCCCGGGTTGGCACCCGGGGCTATTAATGGTTCAACCCCATTCGGGGTTAGCAGTCGAGTTCAATCCCAGGGAGTTTGATACTATTCCGAATGTGATTTATGAACACCTCGGTGAATTAAGTTCAACCCCATTCGGAGTTAGCAATGTTGATATTGTTTGATTTTAAATTGGTATGAAGCATTACAACGATCCAATATATAAACTGGAATTTCAAAAGGAACCAAGCCCGGAGGGCTTAAACTTTTCATAGCCCCGGGTGCTAACCCGGGGTAACGCGTCCCCCTATGACCTCACCAACCCCGAAGGGGTTGAACTAATATCCACTAATAAATGCAATAAAAAAAGGCCGCCAGTAGCGACCTTTTATATTGAATTTTTATTTCTTTACCGGTTCATACTCGCCAAAAACTCTTCGTTGCTCTTGGTGCCTTTCATACGGTTCTGTAATTCGCGCATGGCTTCTTCGGTATTCATGTCAGTGAGATAAACACGAAGCAGGTTCATACGCTGCAATACATCGCGTTCCAGTAACAGGTCGTCTCGACGGGTACTGGAGGCTACGATATCGATGGCCGGGAAAATCCGTTTGTTGGACAGACGACGATCCAGTTGCAATTCCATGTTACCGGTTCCTTTGAATTCCTCGAAGATCACTTCATCCATCTTGCTTCCGGTATCCACCAGGGCGGTCGCGATAATGGTGAGGGAACCTCCGTCTTCAATCTTACGGGCGGCACCAAAAAACTGCTTGGGTTTCTGCATCGCGTTTGCTTCCACACCACCGGATAATACTTTACCAGATGCGGGAGCCACGGTATTGTGGGCACGGGCGAGACGTGTAATGGAATCCAGCAGGATAACTACATCATGTCCGCACTCTACGAGACGTTTTGCTTTTTGCAGGGCAATGGTTGACACTTTTACGTGTTTCTCAGCCGGTTCATCAAATGTAGAAGCGATCACTTCACCTTTAATGCTGCGTTCCATATCGGTTACCTCTTCCGGACGCTCATCCACCAGTACCACCATCAGGTAACACTCGGGGTGATTTTCCGCAATGGCATTGGCCACGGCTTTCAGCAACATGGTTTTACCGGTTTTCGGCTGGGCCACGATCAATCCACGTTGACCTTTACCAATTGGGGTAAAGAGGTCCATGATCCGGGTGGAATAATCAGAGGCAGTAGTAAAGAGATTCAGCTTTTCAAAAGGGAACAAGGGGGTGAGGTAATCGAAGGGTACACGGTCGCGTACTTCTTCGGGGCTCTTGCCATTGATCGTATCCACTTTCAGTAAAGCGAAATATTTTTCACCTTCTTTCGGCGGACGTACAGATCCGTGTACGGTATCACCGGTTTTTAAACCGAATAACTTGATTTGTGAAGGGGATACATATACGTCGTCGGGGGAAGATAAGTAGTTGTAGTCGGAGGAACGGAGGAAGCCGTATCCATCGGGCATCATTTCCAATACGCCTTCGCCAAGGATCACGCCATCAAATTCCACATTGAACTGCTGTTCACGGCGGGGAGGATAGAATTTATTCTGTTGATTCGTATTTTCACCCGCCTGCTGGCTGGCTTCATTGAGAATGGCTTGCGCCAGTTGTTCGGTTTTACTATCAAGAACGATTTCAGCATTGTTATTTTCAGAACCATTTTGTTGTTCCTGATCAGGTTCATTATCCTGCTGCTGTGCTTGTTCTGCCGTACTGTTTCCGTCAATCTGCGGCTTTTCTTCCGGTTTCTTCCGGGCTTTCTTAACAGGGACTTCTTTTTTAATGGGCATATTGGGTTTTTTAGGGGCCGGTTTCTCTTCTCCACCGCTTTCCACCACCGCTTCTTCACTGCCGCCGGTGCTGGTGCTGGTTTTTACAATACGCTTACGTTTGCCGTCATCGGCAGGTTTGGCTCCTTTAGAACCGGCAATCGCCTGGCTGTCAAGAATCTTATAAACCAGATCCTGTTTACTCAGCTTTTTGGCATTGGGGATTTTCAGCTGCTCGGCTATATCCAGCAGTTCAGGAACGAGCATGTCGTTCAGTTGGAGAATGTCATACATAAAAAAAACTTGAGGTTAGTCAAAACTCGTGGTCACCAATCTTGTAATGTGAAAATTTGAGTTAAATTGAACGAAACAGGCAGGTAAATGATGAGCCAAATGCTATGGAGAGCTAAACTTATCGGCCTCTTTCCGCTGCAAGTATACAGCTAATTCGGCAAAACCAAAAATTTTTACCCGCTTTATCCACTAAGTATCTTCGGACATTACACAGAATTACAAGGGTTTACGTTAAAAACCCCGCTCCCGCTCAATGCTGACTTTCATGCTTTACCTTTGCCCCTCGGAAAAAACGACGATATGTTCAACAAACGAATCAAGATCAGGGAACTGCTGGCCACCGAGCCGGCCGGACAGGAAGTAACAGTTATGGGATGGGTGCGCACCTTCCGCAACAACCAGTTTATTGCCTTAAATGATGGAAGCACTAATAACAATCTTCAAGTAGTATTAGAGCTGGGAAAATTTCCGGAAGAAATCCTGAAGCGGATTACCACCTCTGCTTCGTTGAAAATTACCGGTACCGTTGTTCCCTCATTGGGAAAAGGACAGAAAATGGATCTGAATGCCGCTACACTTGAAGTATTGGGTGACAGCGATGCAGAGAAATATCCGTTGCAACCGAAAAAACATTCGCTGGAGTTTCTCCGGGAGATCGCCCACCTGCGTTTCCGTACCAATACGTTCGGATCAGTATTTCGTGTTCGTCACTCACTGGCATTTGCTATTCACCAATTCTTCAATGAAAAAGGATTTGTGTATATGCACACACCGATCATCACCGCCAGTGATGCGGAAGGGGCCGGTGAAATGTTTCGCGTTACTACTTTACCGATTGATGGGACGGCTCCGAAGAATGAAGATGGCAGTATCAATTTTAAAGAAGACTTTTTTGGCCGCAGTACCAACCTTACCGTGAGCGGTCAGCTCGAAGGAGAACTGGGTGCCACCGCCTTTGGGGAGATTTATACATTTGGTCCCACCTTCCGTGCTGAAAACAGCAACACTACCCGCCACCTGGCCGAGTTCTGGATGATTGAACCGGAGATGGCATTTTATGATCTCGAAGACAATATGAATCTCGCTGAGGAATTCATCCGTTATATTATCAAGTATGCCATGGAGCATAACCGCGAAGACCTCGAGTTCCTGTCACAGCGGCTGGCGGAGGAAGAGAAAGCATTACCACAGGACAAGCGGAGTGAAATGGGCCTGATTGAGAAACTGGAGTTTGTGCTGAATAATAATTTTGAACGCCTCACTTACACGGATGCGATCGAGATACTCAGGGAGAGCAATCACAATAAGAAAAAGAAATTCCAGTACCCTGTTACCGGCTGGGGAATGGATCTGCAGAGTGAACATGAACGTTACCTGGTGGAGAAACATTTTAAAAAACCAGTGATTCTTTATAACTATCCCGCGGCGATCAAAGCATTTTACATGCGTCAGAATGATGGCTGTGCCCCCGGACAACAAACAGTGGCGGCCATGGATATCCTGGCTCCCGGTATCGGAGAGATCGTTGGTGGATCACAACGGGAAGAGCGCCAGGAAAACCTGGAAAACAGGATGAAAGAAATTGGTATCCCGGTAGAAGAACTCTGGTGGTACCTCGATACACGTCGCTTTGGTACGGTACCACATGCCGGTTTCGGACTGGGCTTTGAACGAATGGTGCAGTTTGTAACGGGTATGACAAATATCCGGGACGTGATTGCTTTTCCAAGAACGCCGGGAAGCGCGGAGTTTTAGTAAATAGAAAATAGAGAATAGGGGGTGGAGATCTGCTTAGATGCAGGCTGATCGTATCTTAGAAAAAACTTCCTAAGAAGGTCCCCTGTTAACTATTTCCTATTTACTA
>CAUJFR010000446.1 GCA_963169885.1 Bacteroidota bacterium | reverse complement strand
TGGCCTGGCTTACCCAATGGGTGCCCGGATGATGAGCGGCAACAGTAACCTCCATGAACAACTGGAAGCCGAACTGGCTGCTTTTGAAAATAAAGAAGATGCCGCCCTGCTGAACTACGGTTACCAGGGTATGGTGAGTATTATTGATGTACTCTGCAGCCGTCATGATATCATTGTTTACGATGCCGAGAGTCATGCCTGTATCATTGACGGGGTACGCCTCCATCCCGGACACCGTTATGTCTTTAAGCATAACGAAGTGGACGATTGCGAAAAACAATTGCAGCGCGCCACGGCCCTGATTGAAAAACAAGGCGCCGGCGGCATCCTGGTAATAACTGAGGGAGTATTTGGAATGGCCGGAGACCAGGGCAAACTGAAAGAAATCGCCGCCCTGAAAGAAAAATATAATTTCCGTTTGCTGGTGGATGATGCCCACGGTTTTGGTACCCTGGGTAAAACAGGTGCCGGTGCCGGTGAAGAACAGGGCTGTCAGGATGCCATCGACCTGTACTTCTCAACCTTCGCCAAATCCATGGCATCTATTGGCGCTTTTGTAGCGGGTGATAAAGCTATCATCGACTATATCCGGTATAATATTCGTTCCCAGATCTTCGCAAAAAGTCTGCCGATGCCCCTGGTGGTTGGCAACCTCAAGCGTCTGGAACTGCTCCGTAATCATCCCGAACTAAAAGAAAAGCTTTGGAGCAATGCGACCAAACTGCAGCAGGGATTAAAAGAAAGAGGCTTTGATATTGGCAAAACAGATTCCGTGGTAACTCCCGTTTATATGAAAGGGGATGTACCCGAAGCTACGGCCATGGTGATGGATCTACGCGAGAACTATGGCATTTTCGCCAGTATCGTGGTCTATCCCGTTATTCCCAAAGGACATATTATTTACCGCCTGATTCCCTCTGCCGTTCATAACGACGAGGATATCGAACTGACCCTGAAAGCCTTCTCCGAAACCAAGAAAAAACTGGATGCCGGGGAGTATAAGGTGGAGTTGATTCCGGATATGGCTGAGTCCAAGTAAACGGGTATTACTTTATTACAGGAGGTTGTTCTTGAGATAGAGCAACCTCCTTTCTTTTTGGTGAGGTGGTATGAGTTGACAAGTTAACAAGTTGACAGGGAAAGGCCTTTCCTTGTAAACCTGTCAACCTGTTAACTTATCAACCTTTCAATCTACCACCGGTCAACTTCCCTCTTCCTCCTTTCCCCCCAATCCCCTACATTTACGTACCAAAAATTATCACACTATGCGTAAGTTTATTTTGTTACTGTTGCTGGCTCCGGTATGGGTTATGGCGCAGACAAAACCCATCACCTTAGAAGATATTTATAAGAAAGGAACTTTCCGGGGTGAATTCGTACCCGCTGTATTTGACAGCACTCAGAAAGAACCGGAACTGAAACTGGATGAAGTGAAAGATGAAACCGGCAAATCTTTTGGCCGGGCGGATGATCAGGTGGAAAATCCGGTCAATAAAAATCTATGGCTGTTGAAAAAAGGGTCGGAGCAGATTTACCGCCGTTCATCGAAATCCTATGTATATCTCTACGATATGGTTTCGGGCAAAGCAACTAAACTGGAAAACGAAAAAGTGTTACACCCTACCTTTTCCCCTGATGGCAGCAGAGTGGCCTATGTAAAAGAGAATAATCTATATGTATATGATATTGCGGCTGGCAAATCCACTCCGGTAACCACCGATGGCAAATGGAATTTTGTCATTAATGGTAACTGCGACTGGGTATATGAAGAAGAGTTTGAGTTTACACGGGCCTACGAATGGAGTCCAAAAGGCAATTTCCTCGCTTACTACAGGTTTGATGAAAGCCAGGTAAAGGAATACAATATGACCATGTTTGATAATGCCCATAACAAGGATTATCGCTATAAATATCCCAAGGCAGGTGATGGCAACTCCACCGTAGATATCTTTATCTATGATGTTGCTAAAGGAACCAAAGCAAAAGCGCAGTACGAACAAGGAGATATCTATATTCCCCGTATCAAGTGGACCCGGGACGACAACACCCTGGTGGTATACTGGATGAACCGTTATCAGAATGACCTGAAATTGCTTGCAACGAATGCCTCCACGGGTGCCAGCAGCCTTTTGTACCAGGAGACCAATAAATATTTTGTAGAAATTAATGATGACTGGTGGTACCTGAAAGATGGTAAGAACTATCTGTTCACCAGCGAAATGAGCGGCTACAAACACCTGTACCTGTACAGCCTGGATGGCAAAACCAAAACCCAGGTTACCAAAGGTAATTATGAAGTAACCGATATCAATGGCGTGGACGAAGTGAATAAGCGCATTTACTTCACCATGGCTTATCCCCGCCCGATGGATCGTAATTTGTTTGTCACCGATTTCGCTGGCAAAAAAACGTATGCACTTACCCAGGGCGAAGCCTGGCACCGGGTGGAATTCAATGAAGATTTTACCAAATTCTATGCTTTTAGGTCTGACCTCAATAATCCGCAAACAGTAACCCTGAACAAGCTGGTAGTGGATAAGAAAAAAGGGATAAGTGCAGTTCTTGAAAAGACAGTCAATGAAAGTGCCAAGCAGAAAACAAAACTCGCTGAATATGGCTATGGCAAAGCGGAATTCATCCGGGTACCCAATAGCAAGGGCGACACCCTGAATGGCTGGATGCTGAAGCCCGCCGGATTTGATCCTGCTAAAAAATACCCGGTGCTGTTCTGCAACTACGGGGGGCCTGGTTCTCAACAGGTAGCCAACCGTTTTGGAGCAGTTAGCGCCTGGCACCAATTGCTGGCACAGAAAGGATTTATCGTAGTTAGTGTGGATAATACAGGAACCGGTTTCCGTGGAGAAGAGTTTAAAAAGAAAACCTACCTCCAGCTTGGTAAATTTGAGATTGAAGACCAGATTGATGCGGCCAAATACCTGGGCACCATGCCCTTTGTTGATAAAGACAATATTGGCCACTGGGGCTGGAGCTATGGTGGCTTTATGAGCTCACTGGCTATCACCAAGGGCAATGAAGTATTCAGCGCAGCCGTAGCTGTGGCACCGGTAACCAACTGGCGCTATTATGATAATATCTATACCGAACGGTACATGCGCACCCCGCAGGAGAATGCAAAAGGATACGATGACAACTCTCCTATCAACTTCACCGATAAGATCAAAGGGAAGTACCTGATCATTCACGGAACGGCGGATGACAATGTGCATTTCCAGAATGCGACACAAATGATTACTGCGTTGGTAAAAAGTAATATTGATTTTGAAAGCGCCTACTACCCGAACAAGAATCACGGAATCGGCGGCATGGCGGATAATACCACCTTTCATCTCTGGAGCAAGATGACCAACTGGATCCTGGAGAATATGGGAAATGATAATACACAGAAGCCGGCGGGTGGAGCGGCGAAGCAACCGAAGGCATTTTAGGATAATGAGTAATCAGTAATGAGTACTGAGTAGCTGATCGAATAGTACTAAAGAAAAGAGCCCTCCGATTTTCGGAGGGCTCTTTTCTTTATTGCCTTTTTGAATAGCTACTCATTACTGATTATTCATTACTCATTCCTTCTCTCAGACGCTATCTTCCCTGAACGCCTCCCCCATGGGCTACCCCTGAAAAAAGAACCCCCGATGTAAAATCGGGGGGCCCTAATCAAAAACCATTAACCATTAAACCTTATCCTATGAAAATTCATTGCTAATATCGGCATTAATGCGA
>CAUJFR010000445.1 GCA_963169885.1 Bacteroidota bacterium | reverse complement strand
GGCACATCGGTTGGTGTGATCAGAAAATCATTCCCTTCCCAGCGACGGGAAATGGTGCCATAGGAACTGGTCATTAATCCCTGGCTGCAGGCCCGCTGAACGATCTGACAAATCTCGGTTCTTACAGCTCTTTCGGAACTGGGATAAATGGTTTCATCCATTTCCGGCAATAATTCAGGTAATTGCTGATCAAAAGCAGTGATCTCTTCCTCGCTGAGATAGGAGGGTTTACCAATCATGTGGGCATATAAAATAGTACGTGCACAGAATTCAAGTGTTTCAAAACGCAGGAAACAATCAGCCAGATTTGTACCACCCACTACGGTTCCATGATTCTCCATGATTACCGCGTTAAACCCCTGCTGAAACTCGTCTGCAATAATATCACCCAGGGCCTGGCTGCCCGGTAAACGGTAAGCTGCATATCCAATAGGGCCGCATACATGGCGCGCCTGTGATACAATACGGGTGTCCGGTATCTTACGTACAATACTGAAGGAGACCAATGCCGGCGGATGTGCATGAATCACCGCTTTTATTTCCGGACGCTTTTCATAAATCGCTTTGTGAAAAGGAAACTCAGAAGAAGGTTTATGCCGGCCGATAATCGTTCCGTCTTTTTTCACACACACAATATCATCCACCGTGAGCGAGCCTTTGTCCACGGCTGAGGGGGTCACCCATATATCGCCGTTATCATCGATTACGGAGATATTACCTCCGGAGGTAGTGGTCAGGCCACGCCGGTAAATACGGCCGATTACCATTGTTATCTGTTCACGGGGATGCATCAGCCGCGGGTCGAGTGTATTATTCATAAATTCAAATTGAAGTCCGGAATGGGCGGCTGTGATTGCAGAAGGAGGATCCGGTAAAGTCAGGAATTATGGCTTTGCTCATCCACCCCGTGATTGCAGGGACTGCACCCAGGGCTAACATTCCATGACAAAATTAAAAATACAGGGAGGTTAACCATCCCGTTCCAACCTGTAAGTAGCTGTTCCGTTAGTGAATGGAATGACGCTGCGAATAGATTATATTTATAAAAAAAACATGCGTTTCCTTTCCTGGCTGACCATACTGCTGATCCTGCCTGGCTTTATTGATGCCCAAACGGATTCCTTAAAAACAGGTGTGCGTTTTATTACGGTCACCTCAAAAGACAGTATGCAGCCCATGAATGAATCCATCAAAAAACGACTGACCGGATTGCAGAAACAAGCGGCTTTGCAGGATGGAAATTTACGGCTGACGCTTCAACTGAAAAACCAAACAGATGGTTTAATAACGGCCCGGTGGCTGGCTGTCCGGCAGAAAAAAAATATACTTCATATTGATTTGTCCGTTTATAGCAGTAAGTATATCGGGGAGACAGAAAAAAATCTGGAGAAGCTATTCAGTAAGGCCGCGAACAGCAATTTGCTGCTGCTTTTTGATGAGGCGGATGCCCTGTTTGGAAAGCGGACCGGAGGCAACGAAGCCGAGAATCAAAACCGCGAGAAAATAACCATCCTGCTCATTAAAAAAATAGAAGGTTACAAAGGTTCGGTCTTGCTGAACTGCAAAACAGAAGGCTGTCCCTACCTGCCAGCCAGGCTCAATTTTTCAGGGATCAGCGAATAAACGTAATGAACGGCCTGCCCGGGTAATTTTACTGGTTTAACCGGCTTTTTCAGTCCGGAAAAATAAAATTTGAACATATCAGACGAGTGTCTTAATTTGTCCCTGCCTCAGGCCTGTCACTGGCCCCGTTTTATCCGATTAGTTTTATTGCCTCTGCCTCGTAAGTTCATTGATTTTTTGCCAATGTCAGGGAGAAGTCCTTGTCAAAAGCAGGTTTTTGTATTTGCCTTTTTTTATTCACCGTATTAAAACAAGCAATTATGAGACTATCAGAATTTATTGTGCTGACACAGGAAGAAAAGCGATTAACCGTAGTCAATGAGGGCGTCCCCCTGGCCAAAAAGGAATTATCGGAAGAGATGATTTTTCTTTTCCGCCTCCCGGGTTTTTTTGTCGAAACCCATTTCAGTAAACAAACGAAGGAAATTCAGCAGTACCTGATGTTTCGTGATTCACCTGAATTAACTCCCGCGTGGAAACTGATTCAATAGGTGATTCACTGGTAAAAAAAGAGGAAAGAAACCGGTCAGCGTTCCATTGAATCTGACCGGAATTTCCTTTATTTGCAGACTTTTTACCAGGATCCGATGAATAAAAAAACCGCCCTCTTACTCCGGCCTTCCCAGTTAAAAAAAAACGGGCATCTGTTTGAACTGTTGCAGGTTGACAAAGCCGATAAATACCCGGTATACAGCACGGAGAAAATCAACCTGGGTGTATTGAAAAAACAATACCCCAAACTCCCGTCCGGGTTTTTCACTTCTATAAATCGTTTTAGCGATGCACAGGTGGACCAGCTTAAAGCAGAGCTGTTCCATGTATTGAAAAAACAGGCAAACGGGGAAGAGACGGAATTCAGAAAACAATTACAACTACAGCTGGAGCGTAAATTGCTGCAGGAACTGCAAACCCTGAAACCGTTATTGCCCATGATCACCTGCTACCACCAGACACCCATAGCAGGAGATGAGAAACGATTAAAAACAGCCCCTTGTACATTCAGTAATTATACCCCACAGTTAAAATTTGAGGTACAGCAATCATCCGGAGGCTGGTTGATTCTGCAGACGCTGATCGAACTCAATGGAACCGCCTTTCCTTTACAGGAGTTCAATCAGTATGGTTTTCTCCTTGAACATAAGAATGAATATTTTCTGTTGAAATTTCCCGACTACCAGGTACTGAACCGGGTACAATCATTCGACTGGGAAAAAGAAAGCTTTGAGCAGTCCCGTTTCATTGCTGATGTATTAGGTCCGTTGACCGGGTATCCGGTAAACAGAAATAATCTCCTGATCTCGGATCAGGTAGCAGTAATGCCAACAGGACGTGTGGTACTCAGTGAACTCAGTGGCCAGTTCCTAATGATCACTCCCCAGTTTGATTACGACGGACATATTGTGGATGGCAGTTGGGAAGAAGCGGTTACGATCACCCGCGATGGAAAGGAGATCAATATCCGTCGACACCAGCAAGCAGAGAAAGCAATCCGTTGGGAGATCGAACAATTGCATGGCAGTTTCCCCAACCAATCCAATGGTTATTATTACCTGAGTTTTGCCAATGCCGCCAAAAATCACTGGTTCCTGAAAGCTTTCCGCGCTTTACTCGATCATGATATTCAGGTACTGGGTATGGATATGCTCAAACATTTCCGTTACAGCACCGATAAACCGGTAACCCATTACCAGTATATCAGTGAAGAAAAAGGCTGGTGTCTTCTCTCCTTCTCCCTTAAAGTTGGCAAAGAAGAGATCAGTAATAAAGAATTGCAGAAAGTACTCCGTACCGGTGAGCAGGCCCTGATGCTGAAAGATGGCTCCATTACCCTGTTGGATGAAGAGTGGCAGAAAGCCTATGGCATTATTATAAAACACGCCCGGATAGAAAACAAACAGATCAGAGTGCCGAAGTGGGTATTCATTGCCCTTGAAAATGGCAGCCAGGCTGAACAGTTGTCCATGTCATTTATTCCTTCCGACTGGAAGCTGAAATGGATGAACTGGCAAACAGCAGAAAATCCTTTGTATAAACTGCCTGCAACCATAAATGCCAACCTCCGCACTTACCAGCAAAAAGGGTACGAATGGATGCGTTTGCTCGATGAGATTGAAGCGGGGGTTTTCCTGGCCGATGATATGGGATTAGGTAAAACCCTGCAGACCATTTGCTACATCGCTTATCTCACGGAGAGCAGTGCTGCAGGTAATATTCTGATCATTTGTCCGGCCTCGCTGGTCTACAACTGGCAGAACGAAATCAATAAATTTGCACCAGGTATCCGGTCTGTCGTTTATCATGGGAGCAATCGTGAAGAGGCTTTATTTGAACATGAAGGTGTACAGGTGATCATCAGTACCTATGGAACGATACGTTCGGATGAAGACTTTGTGCTGACTCAACGTTTTGTTGCCGTAATACTCGACGAGAGTCATACCATCAAGAATCCGGCCTCCCAGATAACAAAACTGATCCACCAGTTAAATGCCGAAAAACGGGTGATACTCAGTGGCACCCCTGTTATGAATAATACCACTGATCTGTTCAGCCAGTTGCATTTTGTGTTACCCGGCATGTTTGGCTCCCGTGAATTTTTCAAACGTGAATATGCGGACCCTATCGACTTACAACGGGATGAGAAGAAAATTGCCGCCCTGAAAAAACTTACGGCGCCCTTTATTCTGCGACGGACCAAAGAACAGGTAGCCCGCGACCTTCCTCCCAAAACGGAAATTACTTTATGGTGCCAGATGGATCCCGAACAGCAAACTGCTTATAACGACATCCGGGATTCAGTGAAGGGTACGCTCAGTGAAATTATAAAAAAACAGGGCCTGCAAAAAAGCAAACTGCAGGTACTGGAAGGTATCCTGAAATTAAGGCAGCTTTGCAACTCCCCGGAACTAGTGGAAGACTATAAGAACAGTAATATCCCTTCGGTAAAGCTGAACAGCCTGATCAGCGAGCTGGAGAACAACCTGGCGGATCACAAAGTGCTGGTTTTTTCTCAGTTTACTTCTATGCTCGATATCCTCTCGGAAGAAATGAATAAACGCGGGTTATCTCACCTGATGCTGACCGGTGCCACGCCGCCCAAAGAACGGGACCGGCTGGTACAGGCATTTAACCAGGAAGAACAGGAGAGCCGGATCTTTTTGCTCAGCTTAAAAGCGGGCAATGCAGGGCTGAATCTGACTGCAGCGGATTATGTGTTTCTGTTCGACCCCTGGTGGAATCATGCGGTGGAACAACAGGCCATTGACCGTACCCACCGCATTGGTCAGCAGAAAAGTGTGTTCGCCTATAAAATGATCTGTCGGGATACTATTGAAGAGAAAATTATGCAATTGCAGGACCGGAAGAA
>CAUJFR010000444.1 GCA_963169885.1 Bacteroidota bacterium | reverse complement strand
TGTTCATTCTTTAAACCTGCCAGCAGTAAATTTGAGGGATAATTCCGGCAGTTTCTGTGCTTCCGGTCACTCAAAGTAAATCCCGGATGACTAAACCATGACTGACCGTAGTCAGCCCGGTACCTGCTTTTACCCTTATCGGGACAGCCAGGTTTTTTTTGTAACTATAGTCACCCCTTTCCCGGTTCCGAATCCGGAAATTTGCAGAAATAACTGAACATGAACATATTTGACCGAATTAAAAGCGGATGGACCACCCTTAAATTCATCCGGGTTGGGCTGGGTTCGTTAATTTTGTATTCTTCCATCAGCGAGGGTCAGGTACCCGGTATTTTCCTGGGGATTTTTTTCCTGGTATTTTCTTTAGTGACCGATGGGGTTTGTTGTGCTGGTAATGCCTGCTACAGCCCGCCGGCCCGTAAACAAAACCAACCGGACATTGATAATACTGTATATGAAGAACTGGGCACTAAATAACAAATGGACGATTGCCGGAGTGCTGCTGGGAGCAGTGGCCGGATACCTGTACTGGCAACAGATCGGCTGCAGCAGTGGCACCTGTATGATCACGTCCAAGTGGCATAACAGCACGGCTTATGGTGCCCTGATGGGCGGTTTACTTTTCAGTATGTTTAAAAAGGAAAAACATGCAGACAAGCAATAAAAAAGAAAGCTTTGGGGAACTGATCCGGGGAAACACGCCGGTATTGGTGGACTTCACAGCTACCTGGTGCGGTCCCTGCAAGATGATGAAACCCGTCCTGGAGCAATTGCACCAGCGTATGGGTGATAAAGTGCGGATCATTAAAATTGATATCGACCAGAGTCCGTCTGCAGCACAGGCTTATAATGTACAAAGTGTACCCACCCTGCTTTTATTTCAGCAAGGAAAACAGTTATGGCGGCAGTCTGGAGTGATTCAGGCGGCGCAGCTGGAGAAGATAATTGAACAAAATACAACCAACGTTTAAGTATGTCAGACAAAAAAGAAAACCGTGGCTACCTCGCTTCTGCCTTAACCTGTCATTGTCCCCGTTGCCGCGAAGGAAAGTTATTCAAGCATCCGTTATCCCTCAGTTTTAAAAAGAACCTCGAAATGTATAAAAGCTGCCCGGTTTGTGGTCAGATGACCGAAATCGAGGTGGGTTTCTATTACGGCACCAGTTATGTCAGTTATGCTATGACAGTCGCCCTGAGTGTGGCCACCCTGGTCGCCTGGTGGGTCATTATCGGTTTATCGACCGAAGACAACCGTTTTTTCTACTGGATGGGTTTTAATGCCGCCTTTCTGATCATTCTCCAGCCCTGGCTGATGCGCCTGAGCCGCAGCCTATGGATCTCCTGGTTTGTGAAATTTGACCCGTATTGGAAGGAAAATCAGCCCGAAGACTTCTCTGAAAGATTAAATGCCGACCAGGCTGGCAACTGGTAACCCGAAAACCCCTATTTTTGTGCCCCTTTTGAACCAAACGGAGACCTGCTCGAGCGGTTGAAGAGGCACGCCTGGAAAGTGTGTATACCCCTAAAGGGTATCGAGGGTTCGAATCCCTCGGTCTCCGCCTTCGCCCTCCGAAGCTAAAGCTACGGAGGGCTTTTTGTTGAATCACTTTTCTGAACAAATTTTACCAAGGGCTTCGGCGGACACGTCCGCTCTCGTCATCCGTAGCTTTAGCGTAGGAGGGTTCGCCCTCCGAATCCCCCGAAACCACACCCTGTTCCCAGAAATAAACATTTTCACTTCGTCTTTTTCACATTGGTAGTATCAAATTCCAAGAGAATTTTGAATCACCAATTATGGAGGGGGGGGGTATACTTGTATCATGTTTATATACTACGCTGTGCCGACGGCTCATATTATACCGGTTGTACACAGGATCTGAATGACCGATTACGGCGTCATCAGAATGGAGATATTTCATTTACTAAAAGCAGACTACCTTTTACTATAGTTTTCCATTGCTCATTCCCTGATAAACACAAAGCATACATTTTTGAAAAGTATTTAAAATCCGGTTCAGGCATTGCGTTCAGAAACAAACATATTATTTAAAATAACCTCCCCTACAATATATTTCTGAAACTTGGGGTACTCCATCTTTTGCTCCTATGAAAAAATCAAACAGCCTGTGTTATGATTATTCTCATACCACTTTTATATATTTATAGATAAATGCTTTCCCCTTTTTAACCACTTAACACACAATAAGAATATCCAAAATATGTCAACTACCTCTATACACCCCGGAATAATCTTAAAGAAACGTCTCAAAAAGATTGGTCTGCAACAGAAAGAGGTTGCCTCACTAATGCTAATCCCTGCACCCAACCTGAATGAAATCCTGCTGGGAAAACGTTCCATCAGTAAATTAATGGCCCTGAGACTGGAAAAAGCGATTGGCCTGAATGCTGTCTCGTTGCTTACACTTCAACTTAAGTATGACCTTGCAAAAGCAAGAAATAATAAACGAAATCAACAAATCCTAAAGAAAATTAAAAAAGCCAGTCAGTAAATGCAGTAAGGTATATTCAAAAATATTTTGCCCGCTTCTTTCATTCAATTCATGATTTCCGGTTATGGTATCTGTCTTTATACTTCATCAGAACTGCCTCTGATCTTTAAAACTATTAAGCCTTCGCCTTCCGAAGCAATAGCTACGGAGGGCATTTTATTGAATCACTTATACAAGAAGAAAATGAGTAATGATTAATCAGTATTGAGTAAATGGGAAAAAACTTTACAAATTTGAGGCACTCACTAAGTAGTAAAGACTCTCCCCGGGCTACTCATTACTGATTACTGATTACTCATTCATTGTAGTTTCCCCGAAACAGCGTCCAGGTCACTCACCACCCCCTGTCCCACCTCCGCTATCTCCTCCTTTGGGAGACCTGCTCTTCCCTCCAGGAAGTACATATCTATATCCCCTATATTCTTCGCATTGATCTTACCCCGGTAGGAGCAGACAAAACGGTCTTTTACCAATTCATAAACGGAAGAGGAAATATTAATCTTACCCGGTTCGCCATTGCTTTCCATCCGGCTGGCGATGTTTACGGTACTGCCCCAGATATCGTAGGCATATTTACGCTTTCCTACCACGCCCGCTACAACCGGCCCCACATGAATACCGATCCGCATTTCCCAGGGCACCAGCCCGGCATCCATCCGCTTCTGATTATGTCTCAGGGCGTAATTCCGCATTTCAATACCAGCTCTGATCATATTCTCCACATGGTTTTCGTCTGGCGTGGGTATTCCTCCCGCACACATATACGCATCTCCGATGGTTTTGATCTTTTCGAGATTGTATTTTTCCATGATCTCGTCAAAGACCACAAAGCAGGTACTGAGTTCTTCCACCAGTTCCTGCGGCTGCATCTTATCCGCAATGGCCGTAAAGCCTTTGAAATCGGTAAACATAACGGAGACTGATTCGAAATACCGTGGTTGGGACTTACCGGAAGTCTGTAACTCTTTGGCTACCTCCTCCGGCAGGATATTGAGCAATAAGCCTTCAATCTCACCTTTCTGACGATCCACGATCTTATGGGTCTTCACCTTGATCCGGTAGTTGCGGTAGATCAGCAAGGCAATCAGCAGTACCAGTACCAGTCCGACGGTTGCCGCTGTTTTCATCAATTGCTGCCGTTTGAGTTTCTGGTCACTCAGGGCTTTATCCTTTGTTAACAGATTAATCTCGCCTTGTTTTTTCTGCAGGTCGAAATCAAATTGCAGCGTTCCCAACTTTTTATCAGTTTCACTATTATAAATATCTGCTGTTTTAGCAGAATACAAAGACTGATATTCAAAGGCCTTCCTATAATTGGCCGTTCTTGAAAAGGCATTGGCCATTTCCAGGTACAAGTCTTTTAACTCATGATTGGCCTCTATTTCAAGGGCCGTTGATTCTGCCTTTGCAAACTGGCTCAGGGCGGTTACAAAATCGCCTTTCTTTACATACACATTACCCAGTCCCATTCTTGACTGCACCTGTCCCATTTTACTGTTGAACTTTTCTGCGAGCATTACCGCAGCATTGTGATTCTGTAATGCCAGTTCAAATTGCCCGGTTTTATTATATACTTTCCCTAATGCATTATAGGCATTCAGGCTTCCTTCCGTATCACCATATGCTTTCAGCGCTTTATTAAAATATTCCAGGGCCTTTGCATTTTCATTCCGTTCATAATAAATAGATCCAATATTCACCGAAATAGCTCCCAGCTCGGTCTGTTTGTCCAATTCCTCGCACAATTGCAGTGCCTTCAGATAAAACTCCAGCGCTTTATCATAGGTAGCCGGCTTGATAAAATACACACCGCCTACATTATTCAGCGCGATCAGGATCCTGAATTTATCCCCGGCCAGTTCAGAATACCGCAACGACTGCAGGTAATTCTCCAGGGCCTTGGTATCATCCCCCCGGTCATAATACACCACCCCGATATTGCTATAGAGATTGGCGATCCCGCTGTTATCCTTCATCTCCAGGAAGACCTGGAGCGACTGGTTATAAAAATCAAGTGCCTCGATATGCATACCCTGGAAATAATACACGATTCCGGTATTTTTCAATGCCAGGGCTTCTCCTTTTTTAAACCCGATCGACTGGGCCATCGTTTTCGCCTGGTTGGACAAGGCAAAGGCTTTTGCCGTATCACTGCTGAAAAACTCTTTAGTTTGTTGCAGCAGGGCATTCACTTTTGCAGTATCAGCTGCCGGCATTGATCCGGCATCGCCGGAAGCCTGGGCAAAACCTGGTAAAGCAGATACAAACAAACCGATGGAGATAAGGATACTTCTGAATTTCATCTTTCTGCTGATTAATCGTTTCAGGGATAGTAATGGATGATACTTTTTAATTATTCTTTTACAAACCGGATCGCTTTCACTACCCCGGTTTCTTTATAACGCAAGAGATAGAGTCCGTTGGCCAGACCAGACACATCCAGCTCCACACTGTTGCCGGATATCCGTCTGCTGATTTTTACGGCACAGGCTCTTCCGCTCACATCATAAATAAACAGGCTCTTATCATTCAGCAATCCCTGTTGCAGGGTGATGATCACCCTGTCCGTTGCCGGATTAGGATAAAGCACCGCATTGCCGGTTGTCATTTCCTGCGCCGGTTGAACCGGTTGCTTGCTGATTGTTTCAATCACCCTGACCGGTTTCTCGGCAGCTTCATTTTCATCCGGCGTATCCAGTCCTGAACGGCCGGTGGTACTGCAACGGGCAGAGGAAGCTTTAGCAATCACATATTCCGTCACAAGCGTATTTCCTTCATAAGATTTCAATTCCCATTTCAGGGAAGTGCCATCGAATGGAACCGCAAAACTGGTGGTCCCTGTACCCGGCAGGAAAACCACCGGTTGCTGGGAACCATCAAAGGATCCGGTGGAAGACAATTTATTATTAACGCCTATGGGAATATATACCGGTGTATTGTTTGTGTTTTTGGAGAAGAATCGGGCCACATAGCGGCGGTTCTGCGGTACAAAAGATGCACCCCGGTCTTCCACACATTGCAGGTAAGTATCCACATCATCTGCGCCATTCCCTTTCGGATTAATATACAACTGATTATTAATGTACGTGACCGCATAGTTACTGCTGTTGGCAAACGGATTCAGCAATGGAATAATGGTATAAACACCCGCGGCTCCGGTACAGGCCGGACTCAGGGTATAGGACACTGTAGGATTATCATTGTTCTTTAACCCGGTAATGACGGAAGTAAAGACCGGTAATGTCTGTCCTTTATAGATCCACTTCAGATCGGCTTTTACTTCCAGCGCTGCTTTTTTTATTTCAAATTTAATCCCATCCACCAGGCTCAGGCTATAATTAGAACCTGCTGACAGTGTATTGATCGTATAAGGATACACTCCGGCATTATTGCCACTGAGTCGGCCCAAGGCACCGGTAAAGTCACCCGATGACAATCCCGCATTATTGGTAAAAGTGAAAACCGGATCCGCCCCACCGTAAATTTTAAACTGATCCGCATTGGGGGAAATGGCCACCGGCTTAGGAAGAATCGTAAAGAGATTGCTTCCACCCAGGGTAAGTTGGTAATTCCCGCCGGCTGAAAGTGAACCCAGGTTATACGCATAGGTACCTGCAGTATTTCCAGGTGCCCTGCCTAATGCACCATTGAATTCATCTCCACTTTGCAGTGTTTCACTGGCGGTATAGGCGAATGACGGATCGGGTTCTCCATAAAGCTTACTTTGTCCCGCTACCGGAGTAATCACAACCGGACGACTTGTTATGGCAAATGTATTTATCCCTCCGATACTCAGGGTATAATTCGGTCCGGCACTCAGCGTTCCGATCGTATACGGATAATTGCCGGCATTATTCCCGCTTTCACGGCTGATGGCACCGGTAAAATCAAATTCACTCAATCCGGCATTATTGGTATAGGTATATTCAGGATCAGCACTGCCATAGACTTTTTGCTGTCCGGCCGCAGGAGTTACAACAACAGGCGCAGGTAAGATGGTCACCACTCCTGCCAGGTGCGTGATTTCATAATTAGGATTGACAAATGATCCCGGTATCACAAATTGCTGTCCGGCATCGAGTCCGGTTACCATATTCAGTGATTTCAGCGGATTAACTCCCTGTCCTATTTCCGTTGTATCCAATACTACGGCTGTTCTTTCTTCACTGTTCACAATGGGAATCGCCTGCCCATTTACAATCGTTACCGCCTGACCGTTCACAATCGTCACCGCCTGACCATTCACAATCGTTACCGCCTGGCCATTCACATATGATTCCTGATCCACCAGTCCTTTTGAACTTACACCGGATACGGCATTCAGCATTGTGGTTTGTGCCGCATTATTGTTGAAATCCAGAATGGATTCCTGGGTGATATCCACCACATTGGTGCTACTGGTAATATAGGAACCATTTACCAATTCCTTGTTCTGGATCGTACGGGCCGATTGCAGGGATTGAGGTCCGGCCTGGAAACTAAGTTGATTGATATCCGGAGCCGTTAAGACTTCGGGAATTGTATCGGTGACCACACCATTTACAATTGTCACTGCCTGGCCATTCACAATTGGAATCGCTTGGCCGTTTACAATGGTGACCGCCTGGCCATTCACAATCGTTACGGCCTGACCATTCACAATCGGAATCGCCTGCCCGTTTACAATGGTTACGGCCTGTCCGTTCACCAAACCTAATACATCCTTGCCCGAACCATCTTTGGCCAATTGTGACTGGTGAGTGGTTTGAATGTCACTCAATACAGCTCCTACACTGGGGATACTGGCCCCATCGGCCGCATTGGTCAGTGCATAATTGAATTGAATATCCGGTATTTTCTGCAGGTAAGTGACCGTTGTATCACGGGCAGTAACAGTTACGGGAAGCTTTTCAATCGTCAGTGTGCCATTCGTAAATGTATAGTTGTACAATTCATTCAGCCCGATATCCACCGGATCTGTTTCACTGAATACCCGGTTGGGGGTAATGGAATAGGTACCTACATTACTATAAACATTATTATTGGCAGAAGAAGTAATAGTCAGCAGATCAAGTCCCAGTTGCTGCGGGGTTAATCCAGGAGCCGGCAAGTCGGCCAGGGCAACGCCATCCACCGTTACAGTGTACGTAAATTCAGGGAAGGACTGGGCATATTTCTTCGTTTTGTTCTCCGCTTTTACCACCACATTCTTTTTGACGACATCAAAGAATTTAAGTGTATCGCTGGTACCGCCGTCAATACCGGTAGAAAATAACGGTGGTGTATATACGGAAATAGCCGGATCGCCCACAAAAGCCGGCACTTCAGCCGTTGCCGTATCTCTTCCGGCACTGAGATAGAGTAAGCTGAGACTGGAATCACGGAAGCGGACCACCGAAGTGGGACTCAGGTTTAATCCGGTTATAGTTAAGGTAAACGGACTGCTGCCGGGCGTGGTATTGGGCGGAACGACCAGTTGTATCAAAGAAGGATCCGGTGCGGCAAAACTCCGCATGGCGGCATCGGCATTGATGAATCCGGCACCAGTACCAAAATTGTATCCGCCATCGGATGTCCCAATCGGAGTAGCTGTGCTTTTCAAGAGCGATTTTATTTCATGAGCAGCAACAGCTGGCTGGTTAAGGAATTTCTTTTTGCCTTCCATCAATAGAGCGGCCACCCCTGCTACGTGCGGAGCGGCAGCTGAAGTGCCGAAGAAGTTCGAGTATTCCGTATCCGGGTCATTGGGCTGGTCGATACCCATATTTACCGTGGTATTCACGCCATCCGGTGCCACCAGGTCGGGCTTATTACGTACAATATTGTTAACGACTGTTCCGCCAAAGGAAGAAAAAGCCTGCAGCGTGGCTTTCCGGTCAAAACGCGCAGCGCCAACCGTGATCGCACTATCAGCATTCGATTGTCCGATGATAGTGGACCCGCCACTATATCCATTAAAGGTTACATCCCCCTGGAACACCACGATCTTGAATCGAGGCGGCGGATTGCTACCATCGTTAATGGTATTATTTACCACCAGCATATGTGTGGCAGCAGGACCAGAATAAATAAATGGGAGGAACTCAATCGGATCCCCGTTCAGGTTATTCCGGTTAAATCCAAAAAGAGCTGTGCCATCGGTATTCGGCGTAAGATAAATATCAAGATCATTCTTTGTGCCGTTGCTGGCTGTTTCTCCTAATGAATAGATGCTGTCCAGCCACTGCAATACGATCGTGTATTGCTGGCCGGGCACCAGGGTTACATTCAGGAAAGGATTGCCTGAGCCGAGATCATGTGCTTTACCGGCCAGGTTACCGGGTGCCGTCATAGGCGTAAATACGCCATCGAATGATTTTTTGGCAAAATTTCCTGCGGCAGAAATATAAGTCGCTCCCCCTGCAGTTACCTCACCTACCGCATTGGCCACCACCCCGTCTTTCAGGAAAGGTTCCGTGATATACGTAATATCATCCGTGATAATAGTACATCCCGCTGCTTTTAATTCACGGATTCCATCGGCAAAATCATTAGCGGTTTCAATACCTGTACGGAAATACAATTGCGCTTTGGGTGCAATATCATGAATGATCTGCAACATGGCCCTGCCTTCATCTGAGCGCACAAAGCGGGACTCTTTTAATACCGTAACGGGCATATCATTATTCGGATTACCGGCACCGGGCAAGTCTTTCTCCCGAACATCATCATCGGCAGTACTGTTAACCGGATTGGAGGAAGCGGAGGAGATCGTTCCAAAGCTGTTGGATATCACTCCGATTTTAATTCCTTCCCCGCTCAGGTTATATCCCAACCGTACCAGGTCAGCTTTAATCGTGGTATCCCCCTGTGTACGGGTCAATCCGGTAGTGATGCCACTATAGTTGGTGAAGGCACGATAATATGGACGGGCATACACAATCCGGGGAGAAAGATCGGGATCCGTATTCAGACTGAGCAGTTTGTTGATCGGGAACAGTCCGGTAATAATCAGCTGACTGGCATCCTCTCCCAGCAGATCGGTCATCAGCCACGGACCACCGGTAGCCGTAAGCTTGCCTTTTACATAACTATATTCGCCGGCTTTCACAATAACATCAATAAATATTTTTCCATTCTGAATATCAAAGAAAGGAGAAGGAGCCCCGTTATTCTGCACCACGGCTTGTAACTCCGATCCGATGATATCACCAACTTTACCGGTTACGATGACTGTGTCGGTGGAAGAACAACCCGGATTGGATGCTACAGTGAGGACATAAGTTCCCGCCGAATTCACGGTAATTGTAGCTGCATTGGGAGCAGTACTGATCACCCCGCCATTTAAGGCCTGCCAGTTATAGGTAACACCTGATGTACTTGAGGTACCAGTCAATGTAGTCGGATTCTCAAAATCCAGGGCTCTGTCCGGACCCGCGTTAGCATTGGGAGGCGTACAGAGATTATACGGAGCGAAATTTACGGTTACACCACCCTGTAAGTTGATCTGCGTGCCGCTCCAGAGGGCGCCATGCACAGAAGATGCAGGGCCATTGGGAGTGCCTATTTTAATCGCTGCATAAGGCGCCCAGAGGGTACCCAGCCAGCCCGAAGGATTCCCGGTTCCATTGGAACCGTTTGACATGGTCACTGCAGCCGTATAATCACTTGAATTGGTCGAGCCGGTGCCATGTGTCTCTACATAAATACGATTGGGTGAACCACCATTGACGGTTTTGAATCCGGCCTTATTTAACCGGATATCCCCATGTATATAAATTTTAAAATCACCACTGGTGGTATTTTTAAAATTATAGACGATACTGCTGTTAGGCCCTGTGGTAGTAAATGATTTAAAAACATAAACACCCGGACCGGAAAGAGTCAGTGTTTTATTATTACCCAGATTCACATTCCCATAAACACCCGGTGAGATCGTGGTGGTATTTGAAATATTCGCTGATCCGAAAGCAGGAAAGTCCGTAATGGGTGGCAGGACCGGAAGGCCTGGCAAGACCGGTGTCCCGTAAACTAGCCCGGCAACTGGCACCGGACCGGTATAAGGATACACAGATGAAGGTGCCGGCAATACTACCTGCCCATAAACCGTACCCCCGCCCACATTCACTTTTCCATTTGCATTTATGTTACCGGTTAAGGGATTTCCACTAATACCCAGGACAGTTCTGGTGCCGGTTGATATTACGGTTCCGGTAACCCCTGCAGGAGTCAGACCGGCAGACAGATTTCCGTTTATCGTATTCCCGTTAAACAACTGGATGGTTCCGCCACTATTGATGTTTCCCTTTACGGTTAAAGCGCCGGTGGACTTTACCAGGTGATAACTTCCCACAGTACCTAATTGCCCCCCCTGGACCGTAGCCTGCAGATTACAGGAGGCTCCGATCAGGACACCATATCCCGGGGCAGCAGGAGTAGTTTGACCAGTGGTTTGTTTTCCTCCAAACAACACATAATCGGAAATGCTGGTTTGGGCTTTTATACCAGCTAATGGCAGCAGACATAAAACAGATAAAAGGAAACAGACACGATGAATGGTCGCTTTCGAAATGAAGTTCATTTCAGTTGGTTTTTGGTGTATTGCAAGAGGTTCGTCTTGGTTGTTCAGTCGGATGGTTTGGACTTCATGCAAACATCTTCCGATCACTAAGAGATTTTCTCCAAATGATGGAAAGTATGGCTACACAACAGAAAACTAAAATGATTGCTTTTAAATAGGAATAGTGGGAATAAATCGGGCAGGGATAAATGCTGATTGATAACTAACCGGGTACTTTTACTAGAGCTGGTTATCAGACCATCAAGATACAGCATTTTTTATTCGCCGTGTATTAAATTCTTTGTTACCGGCAGGATTCAACAATCGATAGAGAGTTGACAAGCATCTATTTAAAAGGAATAGCGATTCCAGGGAATTGACCGCTTGCAGTAAAACATTGACAATTATCAACTTTACTTATAAAAGTGAGTTTTCAACATAAACCAGTGCTGAACTTCTCGGCTGATTTAGCTTATCCATGAAGAACAGGATACTAAAACGATACCCGGTTTTCAGGGCCATAAAAAAAATTTCAGGAGCGCAGATGGCAACTCCTGAAAAGTGAAACCAATAAACAAGTGCCCTGGGCTCTTCCTTCTTCTTATTCCTGGCTTATTTCCTTTTCCAATCCAAGCAGCCCGGGAAGGTCCAGTAAGCTGTCAATGATATAATCCGGAGAAGCCATCGCCAGCTGATCACGGGTTTGAGCGCCGGTCGTAATACCTACCGTGATGCCACATCCGGCATTCTTCCCTTCCTCAATATCAATATTCGAATCACCGATCTTAAGTACTTCTGTAGCATCCGACATTTCAAACAATTCCATAGCACGAAGGATCATATCCGGATGCGGACGGGCATTGGGTACATCAGAAGCGGTTACCAGTTCATCAAAATGCTCTTCCTTCACCCATCCAAGCTTACCCACCAGTTTCTCCGCTGTTTCGCGGTTATACCCGGTATTCAATACCACCCAGATCCCATTTTCAATCAGCGTTTCAAAAACGGCTTCCGCTCCATCAATTGGAATTACATCGAGATCCGCATATGCTTTGTCCAGTTCATCCAGAAAATAGGCAAACATATTATCAATTGCTTCAGGCGTCTGACCCGGTGCATATTTATCCGCAATATCCATTATCGCGGCTTTTTTTTCCTTCCCGGCACCATCTGCCAATACCTGTTCAAGGGTAACCGGAATACCGCCGTTATTTAAGGCTTTCTGTAATGTTTTATACACCACATTCTGCTCGTTTACTACGGTTCCGGCCATGTCAAAAACCACCATGTTTATCATACAAATAAATTTTTCTTTTTTACAATAACAGTTACGCTTCCTGTTTATCCATCAAAATCCCTTTTTCAGCCAATACGTCTCCGACAGCCCGGACCAGGTTATGAATATCTTGCCGGTTAATATGACCGATATTCCCGATCCGGAAACAATTCACTTCACTCAGTTTTCCGGGGTAAATCACAAATCCCCGCTCATTGAGCGCTTCGTAAAAAGAAACAAAGTCAAATGAAGGATCTTCCGGATAATGAAAACAGGTAATAATATAACCGCGGTGTTCCGGGACCAGGTATTCGCGAAAGCCGAGTTCTTTCATACCTGCAGCCAGCGCCTGGTAATTCTCCTGGTAACGTTTTGCACGACCTGCCACTCCTCCTTCCAGCTCCAGTCCGGCTAGTGCCGCTGCAAATGCCAGCAACGCATGCGTGGGCGGGGTAAACCTGAACTGCCCGTTTGATTCCAGCCCTTTCCACTGTGCAAAAAGGTCCAGTGAAAGTGTACGGGCATTGTATTCGCACGATACTAACTGTTCCCGTTGTGCAATCACAAAAGAAAATCCGGGTACTCCCTCAATGCATTTATTGGATGAAGAGATCAGATAATGAATGCCGGATGCCTGCAGGTCTACCGGGTAGGCCCCAAAACTGCTCATGGCATCTACGATATACACTTTCCCCGCCTCCGCACATAACTGCCCGATTTCATGAATAGGATTTATGATACCTGTGGTGGTCTCACAATGAATAACCGCCACATGGGTGATGTCGGTGTTTTCATGAAGAAACTCCTTCACAACAGCAATATCCGGCACTTCGTTTTCAGCAAACCGGAGACTGGATTGGTGGATACGATGTATCGATGCCATCCGGGATATCCGCTCCCCGTAAACGCCGTTAATAATCACCAGCAGGTGACCATCATCCGGTATTACTGATGAAATGACCGATTCAATACCAAACGTCCCTGACCCCTGCATGATGATGGATTCATAGCCTGCTTCCACGGATACGCCTGCCAGTTGCAACAACCTCTCCCGGATAAACTTTACCTGTTCAATAAACTCAAAATCCCGTGATCCGAGGTCCCGCATCATGGCCACTTTGGTGGTCATACTGGTGGTCAGCGGACCAGGCGTAAAAAGCAATTTGTCATTGTTCCGGTTCATGCTTGTTGGTTTGGAGAACAATGTTCGGTAAGTAAATGTTAGCGTGGAGAACCTGGCCGCTTTATTAACTATTAAGTAATATATCCGGAAACATTCGCTTAACATTACTGTATCTGACTCCTGAATCACTTAACTTTCCGCCGCATTATGTACTACTTCTGGAAACTATATTTCAAACTCACCGGCTGGAAACTCCGGGAACCTTTTCCACCCTCCCTGCCACAGGCGGTGCTGGCGGTGGGTCCGCATACCAGCTGGCAGGATTTTATCATTGGCGTGGCCACCAGGAGCCTGATGCGCATTGGTCCTATTTATTTCCTGGGGAAAAAAGAACTGTTTGACGGCCCGTTTGGCTGGATGTTCCGGGCCCTGGATGGTAAACCGGTAGATCGTTTCAGTAACAAAGGCATGGTGGAACAGGTGGCTGAATTATTCAGTAAGGATCCCAACTTCAAGATTGCCCTGGCACCGGAAGGCACCCGCAAGAAAGTGGATAAACTGCGTAGTGGTTTTTATCATATTGCTGAAAAAGCAGGCGTTCCGATTGTGCTGGTGGGATTTGATTTCAAAACCAAACAGGTTTGTTTTTCGAAGCCTCTCTATCCTTCCAATGAAGAACAGGATATGAAAACGATACTTGGGTTCTTTGCCGGCATAACCGGGAAATATCCGGAGAAGGGGCTGCAACAGCTAGAAGCGAGAGGCGAGAAGCTAGAGGCTAGAGGCTAGAGGCTAGAAGGAAACAGCCCCTACTGAGTACTTGTATCTTAATGAACAAAAAGTTTCTCGTTTTACGGCATCCCCTTCTCGCTTCTAGCTTCTCGCTTCTCGCTTAAACAAAAAGTTCCTCGTTTTACGGCATCCCCTTCTCGCTTCTAGCTTAAACAAACAGTTT
>CAUJFR010000443.1 GCA_963169885.1 Bacteroidota bacterium | reverse complement strand
GAGTCCGGTCACAAATCCGGAATTGATGATGACCGGCATGGATGTATGCGTCTGATTGAGGTATACTGAAATCCAATGCCCAAGCAGACTGAACAACATCAGCCCGGCAATGAGTACGGAAGTTAGTTTCAGCAGAACAATACGTGATCGCATGAAGAGCCAGTAAAGGGTGACGGTTTCCGCGGCCCAGAATAAGGTAATATCATTTCCATCAAATTGTACCGGGGCTACCATAGAAAGAAAGCTCAGGGTTAATCCAATCAGCAGCGACACAAAATTCCGGTCGGTGTTTTTGTCCCGGTAAAAAATAAAAGCCAGTATACCATTGAACAGCCCGAGCAGACCGGTGAATAATCCTTTATAATCCCCCTGTTGCCAATCATCCAGGATCAGCATGCCTGCGAGGTAATAGAGTGCGGAGGTGATCAGCAACAGCATAAAATCAAAGGACCGGAATTTATTTTTTAACCGGATTGTATTGATGATATGCATCGTGATGAACAAGAGGTAAAACAGGGTGGCGAACAGCAGGGCATCTGCCCGGGGTAAGGGGTCCGTACTGATGGTTAAACGACGGGTCAGCCATCCTCCGTAAATAAGGGTGGTAAATATGAGGGCGATGGAATTGATAGCCGGCCACCGCTTGAACCAGGCAAGCACCATGAGTCCGGCGTTCAGTATACAGAGATAAGTAAAGAGGGCGCTATAGTTATCCTGCCCGGTACTCACGAGGAACGGCGTGATGAATCCGCCAATAGTGGCCAGGATAGCCAGTTCCTGCCGGTTATAAAACAGGGAAAGGAAAACACCCAATCCGGATATGATCACCATACTGATGAATGCAGTGGTCTGACTGATCAGGTGATACTGGTGAAAGGCAAAGGCGATACTGAAATAAAAAACGGAAAGTCCACCGCCGACTAGTACAGAGGAAAAAGAGCGGTACTGGTTCCGGAAGTAATGCGCAAAGCCGATCAGGATACCTCCGCTGATCAACCCGATGATCACCCGGCCGCTTTCATGTATCCAATCCTTATCAATCGCGTATTTGATAAAAAAGGAAATACCCAATACGAGTACGGCGATCCCGATTTTATTGGCAATATTCTCACCAATGAATTTTTCATAATCACGTTCTTCTTTCTCCGGAATGAATTCCGGCTGATAGGAGGGCTTGCTTTCAACGGCTGCGGCTGTGGGTTTGAGCAGTTCAGGCAAGCCCGGACTTACTGCCTGTGGTAAGACCGGAATTGGAGCAGGCTCCGGAACAGGTTCTTCAATCGGAACAGGTGCCGGTTCGGGTACACTGACCTGTGGTATCGGCTTTTCTTCTTCTTTTTTATAAACAAGTAGCGGGGGAATTACCGGACGTGGAGGGGGTGTGAACGACTCCTGTTTCTGATGCTGCCTGAGATTTTTGATCTCCCCGCTAAGTTCATTTACTTTATCATAGAGATCTTCGAGTAAACGTTTTTGTTCGCCACTGCGGCTGAGCAGAGTGATCAGCAGGAAAAGAAAGACAACGGGTAATAGTATGATCAATACAATGATTCCATCCATCTGTGCGTGGTTTGGTGTACAAATACCGGTTTAAATGCCCAGGGAGGTGAAATACTGAAATGATTCGCCGGTGATTATTTCAAACTGATGACTAAATATACCGGGCAATGGTCAGAATGTTTCACATCCGGGTATATTTCCGCGTCTTTCAGCTGCTTTTTTAAAGGTTCTGTAACATTTATATAGTCAATCCGCCAGCCTGTATTGTTGAGCCGTACGGAGGGGAAGCGCTGACTCCACCAGCTGTAACGATGTGGTTCCGGATGAAATTCACGGAAGGTATCCACCCAACCGCTTGCATAAAATTTGGTCATCCACTCTCTTTCAGGCAGGAGGAATCCGGAAGAATTTTTATTGCCTTTAGGATCATGAATATCAATTTCATTGTGGGCGATGTTATAGTCGCCACATAAAATGAGTTTCGGATTTTTCTTTTTCAGTTTATTCAGCCAGTTGAGACATTCATCCAGCCATTCATATTTAAAATCCTGCCGCAGATCACCACTGGTACCACTGGGAAAATAAGCATTGATCAGCCGGATATCACCGAATTGCAACTGGATCACCCGGCCTTCATCATCACTTGGTCCATGACCATTCCCCAGTTCAACGGCATCGGGTTTTATTTTTGTAAATACCGCCACGCCGCTGTATCCTTTTTTTTGTGCGCTGAACCAGTAGTCATAATAACCGAGATCATTCAGCGCTTTGGTATCCACATCACCCCGGACTGCCTTGGTTTCCTGCAGACAGATCACATCCGCCGGATCTGTTTTTAACCAGTCAATAAATCCTTTTTTAATCGCTGCCCGTATCCCGTTTACATTGTAGGAAATAATTCGCATTGTATAAATGATTAAATTGTCAGGCAATTTACAGCTAACTATGGAAGCATCCTTAAAATCGAAAAAACATCCGGTTATACCCGTTAAAGAACCTGTCTATCTCGAAGGTCCGAAAAGCAGGGGATATGAGTTGCTCTTTGCTTTCCGGGTCTTTAAACAATTCATCAAAGGATTCAGGGCACTGCATTTTGTCGGACCCTGCATTACTGTTTTCGGATCGGCCCGTTTCAAGGAAGATCATCCCTATTACCAGCAGGCTCGTGAATTCGGTAAACTGATTGCGGAAGCCGGATTTACCACGCTTACCGGTGGTGGTCCGGGTATAATGGAAGCCGCGAACCGCGGGGCATTCGAAAACGGCGGCAAATCCGTGGGTTGCAATATCGTGCTGCCTTTTGAACAGAAAGAAAATCCCTATGTACATAAATCAGTGACCTTTGAACATTTCTTTGTACGCAAAGTATTGCTGGTCAAATATTCCTATGCTTTTATCATCCTTCCCGGTGGTTTTGGTACGATGGATGAATTGTTTGAGACACTGACCCTGGTACAGACCAGGACAATCAGTCAGTTTCCGGTCGTGCTTTTTGGGAAAGAATATTATACACCATTAATGGAAACAATACAGGATATGGCGGATAAGGGCACTATCTCTCCCAATGATATGGAACTGGTACTGCTGACCGACAGTTATGAAGAAGCTATGAATCATATTACCCAATACGTCCGGACCAACTACAAAATCAAGCCCCGGAAACGGCATTGGTGGCTGTTTGAGAAGCGTTAGTCTGAAATGTGTACTAATTACACAAAAGTACTACCTTCATATAAAATTTCCTGTTATGTTACTTAAACGATTGCTCACCGCCCTCGCTGTAACAGGGCTTGTGCAGCTGGCCTATGCCGATCAGTCACTGACGGTGGTTTCTCCTGATAAAAATATTCAATTACTGGTCACGCATCAGACCGCCGGCGGCCTG
>CAUJFR010000442.1 GCA_963169885.1 Bacteroidota bacterium | reverse complement strand
GTGTTTTTTACAAACTGGTTCTGCCGGATATAACTGTCGGTGATATCTTTCAACAGGATGCCATAAGAGGAAGCGCCCCAGTTTTCTTCAAAATGATTTTTCTCCATCCGTACTTTTTTGGAATACATCACGGCCACCCCGGCACCATTATTCCGAAAGGTATTGTTCCGGTAAGTGTCATCATTGGAAAACATAAAATGCAGTCCGTAGCGAATATTTTTCTGGCTCAGGTTATTGCTGATAGTGGAGGCGGTTACAAATTCAAAGTAAATGCCATCCCGATGTCCTTCCACCTGATTGTTTTCAATTACTGCATGGTTTGATTTCCAGAGATGGATGCCATTACCCGTTAATTGTTCAGAAGCCGGGATGCCAAAAATCCGGTTATACCGAACGATGGCATTTACACTATTGGAAATATGGATCGCGAAATAGGCATTGAGGATGGTATTTTTTTCCAGTGTTATATTGGTACAATCCACCAGTTTTATGGAAGCGAAATCGTTCATAGCAGAATACCCGGAATTCCGGAATGTAATACCCCGTACGGTTATGTCCCTACCACTGATCAGCAGAATCTCATATTTGCTTTCTCCGTCCAGGACAGGATTGTTTTCGCCGAGCAGGGTAAGGGGCTTGGAAATCACCAGACTACCTTCTTTATACAGGCCTGCCTGTAACCGGATGGTATCTCCGGGTCGGGCCATCTCTATGGCTTTCCGAAGGGATTTAACCGGAGCAGCCGTCCCCACGACGATCTGCCCGGCAAACAATCCCAGGGAAATAATCAAACAAAAAAAGGTCAGTATTTTTTTCATTATTGGTCCAGTTTACCAGCCAGTTCTTTCCAGCTCAGTAGTTCACCAGTAAATGTTGCATTCATTTTTTCCGCTTTTTCCCGGCTGGCAAAAGCGGCGACATGACTACCCATCGGACTTTTAACCGAAGGACTCAGGATAAATACGGCCTCCTCCAGGGAAAGAAAATCGTTTTCTTTTTCAAAGTTAATCACCAGTTGCTGGCTGATTTCTTTTGGTTCAAGGGTATTGGATTTCAGAAAATATTGCATACAGGATACATCATCAAATTTGTAGATCTTTCCTTTGGTAGTAATCAGTTCAGTGCCAAATTTCGGATCCATAATTCCCATTTTACAGGTATGGCAATTGTCTTTTCCATAGGCAAAAGGCTCGGGCTTTGTGCTGCAGCTGGTTAATAGCAGAAAGAACAGGCCGTACAGTGTTATGCTAATTGGTTTCATACGATTTGTTTTTTACGGTGACGATACCATTCTGTAAACCAAACAGAGAAAGCGAGCGCAGATGCACCGATCACTACCCAGCCACCTACATCCGGAAAGGAATAAGCATCGAAGTTGAGCAAACGTTTATGGCCGAATAATGGTGGCTGATAGGAGAGTCCCGGAACCTGGATGGCCGCTTTGGGATCCAGGTTATGTCCGTAATCGTAACCCCATTGGTAAAAGTCCCAGACGGCTAATGCACCGCCAATAACAGTCAATATCAGATAATACAACAGGAATTTACGTTTACCTGTAATAGCCACGATCATTCCGAGCAGCATAAAGAAACCTACTACCCACGGGAGATATTTAAATTCAGGAAACATATCCACACTGATATGTTTCATGCCAATATAGTGATTCAGTCCGTTGATGATCTCCACATCGCCGGAAAGCCCGTTGATCCAGATATTCATCATCAACCCTTCCGGGTATTGCGGTGCAAAAAGATCGATCCGCCAGGCGGGAAGGAAAAAGACAGCAATAAGAGCACCAGAAGCAAAGGCAACCAGGATCCGGGACGTGATACTGAGATTATTTTTCATACTGTTTAATTAAAAGACTTCCGGGCACTTGTCCCGGAAGCCATCAGGGAATCATTGAAACGCAAAAGCTGAATTATTTTTTAGCAGGAGGAAGTAATACGCCATCGATCACATGCACCCATCCGTTGGAGCCCCTTACTGAACCAATGATCGTAGCAGAACCGTTGAGTATTGTTTTGCCATCTTTTACAGTAATAGTCAGGTTATCTCCATTCACCATACCTAACGTCATGCCATCGGTGAGGAATTTTAAATCCAGTGCTGAAGTGGTAACATGGTATTGCAGGATATTCTGCAGGTCCGCTTTTTTATCGTCTTTCATTAATCCATCCACCGTACCGGCGGGGAGTTTTTCAAAGGCCGCATTGGTAGGTGCAAAAACAGTGAAAGGACCTGCATTCGCCAGGGAAGTAACCAGTTCCGCCTGCTTCAGGGCAGCGACCAGTGTAGTATGATCAGGAGAGCCCACCGCTACTTTTACCACATCTTTTTGTGATTCATCATCCTGAACCGCTTCCTGTCCGCCAGCAGCGGGGGCATCTGCAGTGGAAGATGCAGTTTCTGTGGATGTATTATTATTGCAGCTTATCATCAGTAATATACTGCTGAAGAGCATCAGGTTAAATATCTTTTTCATAAAAACAGTTTGGGTTGATGAATCAGCGGTCCGGTTTTAAGCCAGACCGCTGATGATGATTATTTGGTGGACGGCGCTCCGGTTGCTGCCGGAGTAGTGGCAGGCAGGTTAGTTCCTGTACTGAAAGTCAACGGTACATTAGAACCGGCCGGACT